>JBOFFO010000626.1:0-3472 GCA_051648665.1 Beijerinckiaceae bacterium
GCCGATGGCGAGGCGAATGAGGCGCTGCGGCGCTTTCTGGCCAAGGCGCTGAAATGGCCTGCGTCAAAGGTATCGCTCGATTCCGGTGCGACGGCGCGGCAGAAGATGATGAGAATTTGCGGTGGCGGGGCAGCGATTATCGCGGCGCTCGACGCATTGACGAGGACCTGAGATGAAAACCAACCGCGGCCGCTTCTTCGAGCATTTTCGCATCGGCGATGTGATTCGCCACGCGACCCCGCGATCGGTGACAGAGGGCGATGTTGCGATCTATCAGGCGATTTATGGCCCGCGCTTTGCCGTCCAGTCAGCGGACACATTTGCGACGCGGATTGATTACCCCGTCGCGCCGATCGATGACCTGATCGTGTTCCATATCGTGTTTGGCAAGACGGTGCCGGATATTTCCCTGAATGCCGTCGCCAATCTTGGTTATGCCGAAGGCAAATTCCTGAAGGCCGTTTATCCCGGCGATACGCTTTTTGCAGAAAGCGAAGTGATTGGTCTTAAGGAAAATTCCAACGGCAAGACCGGCGTTGTCTATGTCCGCACGACGGGCACAAATCAGAACGGCGAAACCGTGCTCAGCTATTGCCGCTGGGTGATGGTGAACAAGCAGGATTCGTCAGCGAAGGTTGAAAATCAGGCGGTGCCTGATCTGGCGAGCGTGGTTGATCCGGCCTCGCTGGGCAGCGCCGTGCCGATGTTCGATCCGCAACGCTATGATTGCGAACTCGCGGGGTCACTGCATCGCTGGGGCGACTATCAAAAAGGCGAGCGCATCGACCACAGCGACGCCATGACCGTGGAAGAAGCGGAGCATATGATGGCGACGCGGCTTTATCAGAACACGGCCAAGGTGCATTTCGACCAGATGGCGCAGGCGCAAAGCCGTTTCGGCAAGCGGCTGATTTATGGCGGGCACGTGATCTCGCTGGCGCGCGCGCTGTCCTTTAACGGGTTGGGTAACGCTTTTCACATCGCAGCGATCAATGGCGGGCGGCATGTCGCGCCCTTATTTGCGGGCGGCACGGTCAGCGCATGGTCGGAAATTCTGGATACGGCGGATATTCCGGGGCGCCGCGATATCGGCGCGCTGCGCATCCGCACCGTGGCGACGAAGGATAAATCCTGCGCCGATTTTCCATTCAAGGACGCGGAGGGGACTTATGATCCATCCGTCATTCTCGATTTCGATTATTGGGCGGTGATGGTGCGGTGAATTTCACTCCGCCGCGGTTTTCATGTCCTTTGTCACCGGCTCGACTGCGGGAAGGGCTGCGACGGCGCTGGAAACGCGCGCGACATCAAGGCTGCGGATAATGTCGCCGGCACGCGTCGCGGACTGGTCGCGCAGGGCGCGATAGAATTTCGCCCGCTGGCCGGGACGGTCCACGGCGTAACCCTTGAACAGGTCGGTGCCAAGATCGAGCATCGAGCGCGGCGCGGCGAAGGAGCCGCCGGCTTTGGAAATGGCGGCATCGAGTTTTTCCGCTGCATCGGTCGCCTTGTCGATGGCGGCGTTCAGTTCGCGGATCGTGGCGCGCAGGGCATCGAGCCGTTCGCTGCGGCTGGTTTCGGCAGGGTCGAGGCCGCCCAGCCGCCGCAGGGCGTCGAGCAGGGTCTGGCCTTGGCGGAAATGGGCGCTGACCGGGCCGATCGCCCTGCTCGGCAGCAGCGCGACATCGCGCATGATCACGCCGTCATAGACGAAGGGGGCCTCGCCGATGGTGGCGAAGCGCACCGGCTTCGGCGGCTCGGCGGCCAGCCGGGCGGCATGACCGCCAAACTCCTCGGTGAACAGGGTGCGGGCATAGGCCTCAATGTCTGCATTGATCTCGGCGGCAGCCGCGAGCGCCGTGTCGAGGGATTGGCCGGTGTTGACGGAGGCGGCCGCAGGCGCGGCGCGGGGCCGGCTGAGCAGGCGGCGGAGAATCGATAGGACAAAGAGCGCGGCGACGATGCCGGCCACGAGTTGCCAGTTCTGCTGGAGCCAGGGCAGCGCCTGTTCGGCAAGGCGGTTGGCATCAAAATTCATGTCGGCCTCATCACGGATCGTCGGGCTGACGGCAGGGCCGGCAGCGATTCAGCGAGCAGTTCAGGGGCTTTTGCCCGGTTCATGCCCAAAAAGCACGCAGAAAATGGGTGAAATGCCATGGTTCGATGTGGAGCAGCCGGATCAAGGCGGTGAAACTGTGACGCCGTGATGGACCCGGTTTACGCTTGGGGTTGGTATCCGTGCGGTATGGAGAGGTCTACTGTCAAAGCCCTACCGACGAAAGTCCGCTTTATACCGCATTGCGAAGAGCCCTTGCGTTGGGTAGGGATGCCATCCTCTTTTCCGGCAGGCTGGACGGTCTGTCAGCGCTTTTCATGAAAGGCAGGGACATGGCGGACCATCCCGCTCCGGGCCACCCGACCGCCGCTGCGCGGCCTCTCTCGCCCCATCTGCAAATCTACCGCTGGTCCTGGACGATGGCGATGTCCATTGCCCACCGCGCCACCGGCGTTGCCCTTTATTTCGGCACGCTGCTGCTGGCGCTGTGGCTGGTGGCGGCCGCGTCGGGCGAATGGTCGTTTGGGTGGGCGCAATGGCTCGCCGGATCGTTACTCGGGCGGCTTGTGCTGTTTGCCTACACCTATGCACTGTTTCATCACATGGTGGGTGGCATCCGGCATTTCGTCTGGGACTTCGGCAAGGGGTTCGACCCTGAGACGCGCATGAACATGGCGCGGTTCACGCCTGTGGCGGCCATCATCCTCACCGTGCTGGCCTGGGCGGCCGGTTACGCCCTGCGCTGAGGGAACGGAATTATGAGCAACCCATCCTCCATGCGCACGCCGCTCGCGAAAGTGCGCGGTCTCGGCTCCGCCAAATCAGGCACGGAGCATTTCTGGCTGCAACGGGTCACGGCTTTTGCGAATGTGATCCTGACCTTTGCCTTCATCGCCATCCTGATCGCACTGGCCGGGCGCGGCTACGGCGATGCGCGGGCGTTGCTATCGCGGCCGCTGGTGTCGGCGCTGCTTGCACTGTTCGTGATCTCCGGCGTCATTCATATGCGGCTGGGCATGCAGGTAATCATCGAGGATTACATTCACGGCGAGGGCGCGAAGGTTCTCGCGCTCATTCTCAACACCTTCTTTGCTGTCGCGGTGGGCGCGGTGTCGCTCATTGCGATACTGAAACTTGCGGTCGGAGCGTAACGACAATGGCATCGGTCAATGGCAGGGCCTATCCGATCACGGATCACACCTATGATGTGGTGATTGTTGGCGCGGGTGGCGCAGGTTTGCGCGCCGTCGTCGGCTGCGCGCAGGCGGGTTTGCGCACGGCCTGCATAACGAAGGTGTTTCCGACGCGCTCGCACACCGTCGCGGCACAGGGCGGCGTTGCCGCCGCGCTCGCCAATATGGGCGCGGATAACTGGAAATGGCACATGTACGACACCGTGAAGGGGTCGGACTGGCT
>JBOFFO010000627.1:0-8635 GCA_051648665.1 Beijerinckiaceae bacterium
CGGGAATCCAAGTGCTCCAAAACTGTTGGTACGGGCTGTGATATCAGCTCAATCAAAGCGCAAATTGCCGAACAATCACAATGGGAAGCGCTTTGATTTTCATTCCGCCCCTGGCACCACTCTCTTGCAAGATGTGAGGCGAAAGCGGCAGTCGCTGATTGTCTGTGCGGTGCCGTGCCTACTCCTTTACCGCGCCGGTCAGGCTCGACACATAATAATCGACGAAGAACGAGTAGAATAGCGCCACCGGGATCGAGCCGAGCAGAGCGCCGGCCATCAGCGCCCCCCAGTGATATTCGTCGCCCTGCACAAGCTGCGTCAGCACCGCGACCGGCACCGTCTTTTTCTCCGAGGACTGGATGAAAGCCAGCGCGTAAATAAATTCATTCCACGACAGCGTGAACGCAAAAATGCCCGCCGAAATCAGGCCCGGGATTGCCAGAGGCAATGTGATCTTGCGCAGGATTTCAAGCCGCGTCGCGCCATCGATCATCGCGCATTCTTCAAGCTCGTAGGGAATGGACTTGAAATAGCCGATCAACAGCCATGTGCAGAAGGGGATCAGAAACGTCGGATAAGTGAGGATCAGCGCCAGCGATGAGTCATAAAGCCCAAGCTGGAACACCACGGTCGCCAGCGGAATGAACAGGATCGAGGGCGGCACCAGATAGGCGAGATAAATTCCAAGTCCGACCCATTCCGAACCCTTGAAGCGCAACCGCTGGATCGCATAGGCGGCGAGCACGCTGGCGAATAATGACAGGGCAGTCGAAGCGAACGCCACCGTCATGGTGGTCCACAGCCACTGCGGATAATCCGTTTCAAACAGCAGCTTCTTCACATTCAGCAGCGTGGGAGACCATGTCCAGAACGGATTGTAGGTCTTGTAATCATACAGTTCCGCGTTCGGCTTGAAGGTCGTCAGCGTCATCCAGTAAAACGGGAACAGCAGAACGAACACGAACAGGCCGAGCGGAATATACAGCGTCATGATCCGCCGCATGCGGCTGTCCCAGGTCGGTGACCCGCGATAATCGCTGACGTCGCTTTGGTTCAATTCACTCATCGCGCGATCCATGCTGCCATTTGCTGCGGGTCAGGCCGAAATAGCTGAGCAGTGTCGCGGCCACGAGAAACGGGATCATCGCCACTGCAATCGCAGCGCCTTCGCCAAGTTGCCCGCCGGGAATGCCACGCTGGAAGGCCAGCGTCGCCATCAGATGCGTCGCATTCACCGGCCCGCCGCGCGTAATGGCATAAACGAGCTGGAAATCGGTGAAGGTAAACAGCACCGAGAAGGTCAACACCACGGCAAGCACCGGCATCAACAGCGGGAAGGTAATGTAGCGGAACCGCTGCCACGGCGATGCGCCATCAAGAAGTGCAGCTTCATACAGCGATTGCGAAATGGTTTGCAGGCCGGCCAGCAGACTGATCGCGACGAAGGGAATGCCGCGCCAGACATTGGCGGCGATGAGCGACAGGCGCGCGCCCCACGGCGTGCCGAGAAAATCGACATTGGTGCTGCGCCAACCCAGCACATCCTTCAGCGTATAGGAAATGATCGAGAATTGGGGATCGTAAATCCACCAGAACGCCATCGCCGACAGCACGGTCGGCACAATCCACGGCACAAGCACAATGGCGCGGATGAGCGATTTGAAATGCTGGTTTTCATTGAGCAGCAGCGCCAGCCATAGGCCAAGCCCGAATTTCAGCACCGTTGCGATGGTTGTGTAAACCAGCGTGTTGAAAACCGAGAGCCAGAAAATCCGGTCATTGAACAGCGAGATGAAATTCTCAGCGCCAATAAAGCGTCCGGCGCGACCGATCTTGGCGTCTGTAAAGGCGAGCCAGAAACCAAGGCCCAGCGGATAAGTCAAAAAAACAATCAGCAGGCCAAGCGCCGGCGCAAGGCAGACAAAGACAAGGAATGGCTTGTTGTCGAACAGCCGCACGAGGGCATTGTGCTGGATCGCGCCGGCACGGCTGGCAGGTGCAGGGTGCTGCATGATTCTTTTCCGTGGCGGCAAAAGATCCGGCGCGCCGGGGCGCGCCAGATCGGGCAGGCGAGACTGCTTTTACTTGTAATCACGGCTGGCGCGCCGCGCAGCTTCGGCCGCTGCAGCCTCCGGCGTGGCTGCGCCGGTGCAGACGGAGGCATACATGTCCACCACCACATAATCGGCCACAACCGCTGCCGATGCTTCACTGATCGGGCCTTTATAGCCATACCACAGCGAATTTTTCATCGTATTCTTGTAAGCGGCAATTTTCGGATCGCTGCCCCACACCGCGCTGTTTTCATAAGCGGCGAGCGGATGCGCCCAATAGCCATTCGAGGCAGTCAGCCATTTGTCGTACTGCTCCGACTCCATCATGAAGGTCAGATACGCACGCGCTGCATTCGGGAACTTCGTATGCTTGAAGATCATCGAATTGACGACCAGCGCCGTCTCCGTGCCGCGCCCAACCGGGCCAATCGGCATCGGTGCATGTTCAATATCCGCCGCCAGATCCTTGATTTTCTGATCCTGCGAATTGCGGAACGCATAATAAACGGACACGCCATTCTGCGTCAGGCCGATTTCGCCGGCCAGCATCGCCTTGTTGTTGGACGGGTCGAGCCATGACTGCGTGCCCGGAATGAAATGCTCGTAAAGCCCCTTGCAATATTTCAGGGACTCAATCGTCTCTTTTGAATTGATGACGACCTTACCGGCCTCATCCACCACCGATGCGCCATGGCTCCAGAGCAGCCAGTGCGTGAAGGAATTGCCGTCGCCGACCGCATGGCCAAGAGCAAACCCGGCGGGATGATTGATCTTCTTCAGGTTCTGGCAGAGCTTCATCAGCCCGTCGAGATCCTTGGGGAACTCGTTGTAACCGGCCTCCGCCACCCAAGACTTACGATACACCGCCGGACCACCGGAACCGCCGAGCGGAATGGCGATCCAGTTATTGGAGCCGAATTTCTTGCCGAGCTTTTCAGCAAGCGGATACCAGCCGCCATATTTCTTGCCGAGATATTCAGCAATATCGGTCAGCTCGATGAGCTTGTCGGAATAGAGATGCGGATCGTCCGTCCAGCCGATAACAATATCGGGACCAACACCGGTGTTGGCGCTAACAGCCGTTTGCGGACGCAAATCTTCCCATGACTGGTAATCGACGCGCACATTCACGCCGGTCGCGGCGGTGAAGGCTTTCGTATTCTCGTTGAAAATCGTTTCGTCCGCAGCAACGAATTTCGCCGGCCGCAGCACGCGAATGCTTGCGCCTTTTTCAATGTCGAATTTCGGGGCCGGGATATCTGCGCCCTTCACCATTTGGGCGCGCGCCAGATTGGGAATGGCCGTGGAAGCAAGCAGCGCGCCGGCGCCAACCTGCATCGCACCGCGACGGGTAAATTGATCCATTGGTTCCTCCCCGGTATTTTTCATGTTTGCCGGTAAGGCAGCATGCGACGGCAGCGGGGTGGGCGCAACCCTGCGCCTGTGCGTTTTGCTCATGGCGGCGCGCAAATCTGCGGGTTTGACAGCCCTTGGCTGGCAGCCAAAGGTGCAGCGCACCTATCATCGTGAGCCTGCTTCTGTGACTGCCGCCCCTGAAACAAGTCTGCACACTGCGTTGCCTGCGGAACTGTGCGATGGCCTGCGCGCGGTGTTGCAGGAACGCTTTTCGCTGTCACAGGCAGACCGCAATCATCATGGCAAAGGCGAATCCTGGCACATTGGCTTGCCGCCGCAGGCGGTCTGCCGCGCCCACAGCACGAATGAAGTCGCCGCCATCGTCGCTCTTTGTGCAGCGCACAACACACCGGTGATCCCGTTTGGTGCCGGCACATCGCTGGAGGGCCATGTGGGCGCGGCGCACGGTGGCATCAGTCTCGATGTCAGCGCCATGAACCGCATCATTGCGGTGCGGCCTGCCGATCTCGATGTCACCGTCGAAGCGGGCGTGACCCGCCAGCAGCTCAACGCGCATCTGCGCGACATGGGTTTGTTTTTTCCGGTCGATCCCGGTGCGAATTGCACCATCGGCGGCATGGCTGCAACGCGCGCCTCCGGCACCAACGCGGTGCGCTACGGCACGATGCGCGAAAATGTCATTGCACTCACAGCAGTGATGCCGGACGGCTGTGTTATCAAAACGGCAAACCGAGCCCGCAAATCGTCTGCCGGTTATGACCTCACAAGGTTATTGGTAGGGTCTGAAGGAACGCTGGGCGTGATCACCGAGATCACGCTGCGCTTGCAGGGCATTCCCGAGGCCGTGTCGGCTGCGACGTGCCAATTTCCCGATGTCGCATCCGCCGTAGAAACGGTCGTGCTGGCCATACAGAGCGGCATTCCCGTCGCGCGCGCTGAGTTTCTCGATCGCAACACCATGATGGCGGTGAACCGCCATTTCAAAACGGAGTTTGCCGAAACAGCGACCTTGTTTTTCGAGTTTCATGGCACGCAGGCCGGTGTTGCCGAACAGGCGCGCGCGGTGGAGGACTTGGCAAAGGGAAATGGCGGATCGGATTTTTCGTGGGCGGCAGGGCAGGAGGCGCTGAACCGGCTCTGGCATGTGCGCCACAATGTCCATTACGCCATTCAGGCCATGCGGCCCGGCGCCGGCATCTGGGGCACCGATGTGTGCGTGCCCATGTCACAACTCACCGACCTTATCCGCATCACTGAACACGATGTGCGCGACGCGCCATTTCTCGTCACGATGGTGGGCCATGTCGGTGATGGGAATTTCCACATGGGATTCCTTATCGATCCGGCGGACGAAAAGGAAGTGGCGCTGGCCACACGCTACAATGACACGCTCGTCAAGCGCGCGTTGGCGCTCGATGGCACCTGCACGGGCGAGCACGGCGTTGGATCAGGCAAGCGCAAATTCATGACTCTTGAACATGGAGATGCCATTGAGGTCATGCGCCTCATCAAGCGGGCGCTCGACCCCAGGAGCATCATGAACCCCGGCAAGGTCTTGCCTGACAGCGGCTGACATCCATCAGCTCAGCACCACATCCTTGCGGCCAGACACGCGGAACGCGGCATAGACAATGGCTACAGTGATGGCGAGCAGGATTGATGCCAATGCGGATGCCGTGCCGTAATCTCCATCGAGAACGGACAAATAAATCCGCACCGGCATTGTCACCGTCCCGCCGGTATACAACACCAGCGAGGATGACAGCTCGTTGATGGCGGTGACGAAACTCATCAGCGCGCCAGCGGCAATGCCCGGCGCAATCAGCGGCACAGTGATTTTGAAAAAGGCCTTTGCTGGCGGCAGGCCGAGGCTGATCGCTGCTTCTTCAAGGCTCGGGCTGAGTTGCTTCATCGCCGCCGCAACCGAACGGGCCGCGTAGGGCAGGCGGCGAATGAAAATCGCCAGAATAATCACAAGACCCGTGCCCGTGAGCGCCAGCGGCGGCTCATTAAATCGCACGATATAGGCAATGCCCATGACAACGCCCGGAACAATATAGGGCACAACAAGAAGCGCATCGAGCGCTGCCGTTGACCGTCCGGGCCGCCGCACGATCAGATAACCGATCAGGCAGCCGGCGATGACAATGGCGGCCACCGAGACGAACGAAAAAATCAGGGAGTTCCAGATCGCATCCGACACCGTGGACCAGACACGCTCATAACTCTGTAACGACAGGCCGGGCTGGAACACGGGCCCGTTCGTGCGCCGGAAGGAAAATAAAACCGCCGTGATGGCCGGCACTGTGCCCGCCAGCACGATTGTATAGGCAAGCATATGCAGGCCCACAGCTTTCAATCCGCGCACCGGCTCTGGCAGGCGTGGCCGCGCAACCGATCCCTGATGAATCGTCCGCCGCGACGCATAGCGCTGCGCCATCACCAGCATCATCGACAGCACGATGAGCACGACGCTGATGGTCGACGCCATGCCGGGATTGCCTCCGAGTTCGCTGGCGAACATCGTATAGGCCTCGGTCGCGAGCACATTGAAATCACGCCCGATCAGGCGCGGTGTGCCGAAATCCGCAATCGACAGCACAAAGGCCAGCAAACCGCTGGCGCTCAGCGCCGGCAGAATGAGAGGCAGGGTGACACGGAAAAAGCGCTGCCATGGCGGCATGCCCAGACTTTCCGCTGCATCTTCAAGCGAGCGGTTCACATTGGCGAGCGCCGCTGACGTGATCAGAAAAACATGCGGAAAGAATTTCAGGGCGAAAACCAGTATGACGCCCCACATGCCATAAATTGAGGGCATGGAAAGGCCGAGGCTGGCCATTGCATTGCGCACCACGCCATTCGCACCGAACAGCACGATCCATGCATAGGCGCCAATAAAGGGCGGCGAGACCAGCGCCACCACAGCGAGCGTCTGCACCAGCGCACGCCCGCGAATCGCAAAACGCGTCATGACAAATGCCAGCGTCAGGCCGAGAATGAGGGCGCCAGCCATGCCGCCAAATCCGGCGATAAAGGTGTTGACGATGGCGCGCCGGTAGCTGCGTGCGGTCAGCACATCGACATAATTGCCGAGGCCGACAACGCCTGTGTCATCGATAAAGCTGGCGCGAAATACCGTGATCAGCGGCCACACCAGCAGCACAAGCACCACTGCCCACATGGCGGCCAGTACGATCATCCAGGGATCGGAACGGCGGGTCATGGTCACGCGTCCGCTGTTGAACCAGTGGTGATGCGCGCACCATCGGAGCCGTAAAGGAAAACCCGGTCGCGCGGCAGGTGGAGTGTCACCGGCTTGCCATCCTGCGCCGCGAGTTCGCGCGCCGGGTCCGTGAGTTGTGCAATCAGTTCACCGGCATCCGTCGCAACGGTCAGGTGCGCCTCACGGCCGAGAAAGGTCGCCTTGCGGATGTGCCCCTGCAAGGCAACCGCCGGCGCAGCGCATGCGCCGACCATGATATTCTCCGGCCGGACCGCCAGTTCGACGGGGCCAATAGAGGATGTGCGCAAGCCTGTATCCTGTCCTCCGACAAGAATCCGGCCATCCCGTGCATCGCCCGCAATGAAATTCATCGTGCCAACAAAGGAGGCCGCAAAGCGCCGTGCAGGATCGCGGTAAATATCGAATGGCGTCGCCACCTGTTCGATGCGTCCCGCATGCATCACGCAAATACGGTCGGAAATCGCCAGCGCTTCTTCCTGGTCATGCGTGACATAAATTGTTGTGATGCCGAGACGGCGCTGCAAGTCGCGAATATCCTCGCGTAGTTCAATCCGCAATTTCGCATCGAGGTTTGACAACGGCTCGTCCATCAACAGCAGGCGAGGGCGGATCGCCATCGCGCGCGCCAGCCCGACGCGCTGCTGCTGCCCGCCCGACATTTCCGACGGGAAGCGCGCGCCAAGTCCGTCAAGGCGCACCATTTTCAGGCTTTCCTCCACGCGCGCATCGCGCTCGGCGGCGGGCATGCCGCGCGTTTTCAGCCCGAAGGCCACATTGTCGCGCACCCGCAGATGAGGAAAAATCGCATAATCCTGAAACACCATGCCGATGTCGCGCCTGTGCGCCGGCACCGGATCGAGATGTTCGCCGCCCACATAGATGGCGCCGGTATCCTGCTTCAGGAAGCCGGCAATCATGCGCAGCAATGTGGTCTTGCCGCAACCTGACGGGCCAAGCAGCGTGAAGAATTCCCCGCTTTCGACCGAGAGGGAGACGCCTTTGAGCACCTGTGTCGGGCCGAAGGCTTTTGTTATGTCCCTGACATCAAGCGTGGCCAAACGGGTCTCCATCAATGGTGTGGCGGGCGCGGCGTAGCGCTTTACTTTCGCGCCAGCGTCCAACACGATGGCGAAAATTGCAATGCAGGAGGTGCAAATGGGTGTTGGCAGACGCAGTGTTGTGGCGGGGATGGGCGTTTGGGCAGGCGCAGTGCTCTTGGGTGCGGCGCCAGCGGCGGCGCAGGAAAAGGCGATCACGGTCTATACCGCTCATACCAGCGCCATCATCGACATGCTCGCCCCGCGCTTCACGAAGGAGACCGGCATCAAGCTGGAAATCGTCAAAGCCGGGTCCGGCGATATTATCCGGCGGTTGAAGGCGGAGGCGGCTGCGCCGAAAGCCGATGTGATCTGGAGCATCGGTGGCGAACAGCTGGAGGACAACAAGGATCTGCTGGCGGCTTACACGCCGAAGGATGCTGCGGCCATTCTGCAAACCTATCAGGTCAGCCCGGAATGGATTCCCTATACGGGCATTCTCATGTCGCTGGCGGTGAACACCAAGACGCTCAAGCCGGAGCAATATCCGAAGAGCTGGTCTGATCTTGCCGAACCGCGGTGGAAGGGAAAAATTTCGGCCGCACGGCCGGACAGTTCCGGTTCCGCCTTTCAGGCGCTCGCTACGATTCTGATCGCGCATGGCGACAAGGGGTGGGATCTCTATGGCAAGATTCTCGACAATGTCGTGTGGTCCGACAGTTCCGGCGCTGTGTCGCGCTTCGTCAATGATGGCGAAGCGCTGATCGGTTTGACGCTGGAAGATACCGCGCTCGAATTCGTCAAGGGTGGCGGCAATGTCGCTGTGGTCTATCCGGCGGATGGCACCTCAACCGTGGCCGATGGCATGGCACTGGTGAAGGGCGCGCCGCGCGCCGAGATGGGCAAGCAATTCATTGACTGGC
>JBOFFO010000628.1:0-4067 GCA_051648665.1 Beijerinckiaceae bacterium
GGGAAAGTCGATGTCACGACCACGGCCCTTGTCACGGCAGGTGGCAGCGGCATTCTCGGCACGAGCGACACCGGCGCGGTGACGCTGGCAGCCAATGGCGTGACTTCCAATGGCACTGGCATTGGCGGCACATCGAATACAGGTGCGGTTTCGATCACGTCGAACGGGCCGGTTGCCAGCAATGGCGGCATGCTGATCGGGCTGTCCGGTGTTTCTGCCGGTAATGTCACGATCAACAATCTCAGCACCATCGGCGCCGCCGGGCCGCTGCCGGCAACGGGTATTTCGGCCACGGTCAGCGGCGCTGCTGCAACGGCCAAGATTGCCAACACTGGCGCGATCAACGCTGCGACTGTCGGCCTGCTCGCTAACAGCGCCGGTGCGTTCGACATCAGCAATGCTGCTGCGGTGAATGCGGCGACGGCGGCGCAGATCAAGGGCGCTGGCGCTCTTGGCGGCACTTTCGCCAACACTGCTTCATTGACAGGTACAGCTACCGGTTTCGACATGCAGTCAGCCGGCACGCTGGCGCTGAACAACAGCGGCACGATTTCTGGCCCGACCGCGATCAACACCGGCGCTGGTGTGCTCAATGTCGCGAACACAGGCACGATCAATGGCCAGATCACCACAGCCGGCGGCGTCACCAACCTGACCAACAGCAATCTCTGGAATAACACCAAGGCTGGCGGCGCGGCGGTTTCGACGCTCACGACGCTGACCAACACCGGCACGCTTAATATGGTCAACGGCGTGGTGGGCGACTCGGTGACCGTCACCGGCGCTTATACGGGCGGTGGCGCCTCGACCCTCAAGGTCGATATCGACGTGTCGCAGGCGGCCGGCGCCAACCGGGCGGATACGCTGAAGGCGGCCACGGGTGCATCTACGACGACGATTGCTTTCACGCCGGTCAATGGCAACCGTGTGACTCTTGCGGCCCCGATTGATGTCGCGACCGCACCGGGCCTGACGGTGACCAATCTCGGCCGCATTCCAAACCTCTCGACTGGCCTGTTTGGCTATTCAGTGACTCAGGCAGCGCCGGGTCAATTCCAGGTTGTCTCGACCTTCAACTCCGGCCCGGTTGCCGGTGTTGCGGCCGGTGTCAGCGGTATGGTGTCGAGCCTGCAGGCCGGCTTCCATCAGCCGGCGTCAGCGATTATTTCACGGCCCGACAAGTGCGGCGTCAACCAGCTCATGGGCGGGCCGTTCATCCGGCTGAATGCCGGCGATACGCGGATCACCAACAATTCCAACGGCAGCGCGGGCGGTGGTGCAGCGCTGTTTAACAGCGGCACGACAGCCAAATCCAACTTTGCTGGCTTCCAGACTGGCATGGATCTCGGCGTCTGCAACATCAACAATTCCGGCTGGAACATCCATGCCGGTCTGATGGGCGGTTTTGTCGAGACTTCGACGAGCGCAATTACGCGCTCGGTCAGCGGCGGCGTGTCAGATTTCACGCGCACATCGGCGAAGGTTGAAGTGCCGTTTTTCGGCGCTTACGCCTTCGTCACGCATGGCGATTTCACGCTTGAGTTCAACGTACGCAAGGATTGGTACAAGGCGAAGGTCACTTCGCTCGATGCAGTGACAGGGCAGTCTTTCGTTGGACCCAATGCGCGTCTGCGTGGCGATGGCTGGAGCTTCAATACCTCCGCGTCCTATCGCTTCTGGTTTGACAGCGGATGGTATATCGAACCGGGCGCAGGCGTGTCGTTTGGCCGTGTGTCCTTCGGTAATCTCGCCATGGATCCGACGCTGTTTGGTGTCGGTGGCGGGGCTGGCACTATCAAGCTCGGGCGGTCCAATTCTATCCTCGCCCGTGTCGGTGTGAATGTCGGCGCGCCGGTGATTTCTGTCACGGACAAGTTTGTGATCGTGCCATTTGCCCATGCGGCGGTGTGGCATGAGTTTGGCCGAGCTGCGAAGTCGTCAGCGACCATTGTCACCGGGGGTGTCAACGAGACATTCACGGTTTCAACGTCGCGGGTCGGCACCTTCGGACAGGTGGGCGCAGGCCTGCAGTTCAAGGTACTGGATTCGCCAGTTCTCGGGTTTGTCCGCGCCGACATGCGCTTTGGCAAGGATATCAATGGCAAGGCCATCAATGCAGGCTTGCGGTTGCAGTTCTAAGTCACTCGGTTTTGTCGCTATGATCAGCCTGCGGAACGCCTGTTCCGCAGGCGTCTTTTTCTGAAAAGCTGTCAGGGAGCGGAAGCGATGGATTGCTTGAATGGCTTGGGGCGCACAGTGTCCACACGGCGAGGCCGGGCGTTGGTTGCGTTTGCCGCCGTTGGTCTCGGGCTTGCCGCGCAGGCTGTGCCGGCTCAGGCGCAAAACGCCGCCCCTGTACCTTCAGCACCAGCAGCCCCTGCAGCGCCGGCGCCTGCGGCGGCTACTCCAGCAGCGCAGCCCGCCAATGTCGTGACATCCACGCATGGCGACTGGATCGTCAAATGTGTCACCAGCACACAGCCGGGACAGCCGCAAAAGGTCTGCGAAATGGCGCAGACGGTCCAGCTGCAAGGGCAGAATACCGTTGTCGCTCAGATCGCTCTCGGTAAATTGGCGAAGGCCAATCCGTTGAAACTGACGCTTGTGCTGCCGCCGAATGTTAGCTTTCCGACCCCGGCCCAAATTGTTGTTGAAGACAAGCCGAACAAGATTGATGTGCCGTGGCGGCGTTGCGTGTCCGGTGCGTGTGTCGCCGATATGGAGCCGGGTCCGCAGGCCTTGCAGACGTTGCGGACCGGTACAAAAAACCCGCGCATCGTTTTCCTGAATGCGGCGGGCCAGCAGACAACGGTCGGTTTTTCACTGAACGGGTTCGGTGCTGCGCAGGATGCCCTGGCGAAAGCGTGGAACTGAGCCGGTATAAAGCCAACCTTACCATCAAGGGTGATTGTCTAGCCGGCCACCGCCGGCAAGACATGTATTGACGCGCCGCGGGGCGCTCAGACCAGTATCGTTCGGTCGGACATGCGCCGCCAATTGATGCCGTCACAGAATGCCAACTCAGCACCGCCGGGCGCATTGCTGACATAGGCTACCCCGCCAGCACCGGTTCCGGCTGCTGCAGGCAGGCCTGCCACCGTGAAGCTGCCGAAACGGGCTGCGCCATCCACATGCAACCGTGCGGAAGGGGTGGGTGCGCCAATGCCAATTCTGCCATTGCCAGCAATGGTCATGGCCGTCGTCCAACTGGCGCCATCCGAAGACACCTTAATAGCGAGATCGTCATTTCCAGGAAGGCCGATTTCAACACGGCCGGAAAAATTCGATTGGAAAAGCAGGCTTGCTGTCTCGGCCGGACCGGCCTTGTTGATTTTGAGCTGGTGGCCATTGCCGGCATGGTTGAACAAGGCCGCGTCACTGGCCAGTGTCAGGCGGTTGGTGGCGTCTGCCGTCGTGTTAATGCCGAACATCACTGGCGGCTCAACGCTGACCAGAGGTTGCCAGCCCGTGCTGGTGTAGACGGCAAGCCGCTGGCTTGCGACGTCCCATCCAAGCCAGCCGGCCGCAGGGATGTGAAAGGACCAATGCCCGTCCTCCCATAGTGCGATGTTGTTGTCCTGGCCGGCCCAAATCCCTGTAGCGGACGCCCCAACGATATGGCGATCCCCTTCGGCAGGACTGGTTGGGGCAACCGTACTGCCCGATGAAAGCACGGCCAGAAAAAGCAGCGCATCAATCAGGGCGAGCGCTTCATTGTGCGTCACATGCTTCTGAGCCTGGGACGGGGCGATTAAGGGCAAGGACAAACGGGCAGTGGCGGTCATGGGTTCCTCGTAGGCTGAAATACCTATAGAGGATAATATACCTATTTGTCAATTACCCCTCTTCCGTTCTCGGCTTGTCCCCAGACGGGGAGCTAGAGGTATAACAACCGGTGAGCGCTCCTGCACAGCATCAAGGCGGACGACACCTGCAGAACCCTTGAAATAAAGTCCGCCATCAGTACCGCGAAAGAGACTGCCTTCCGTGACATCGGCGCCTGAAATTGGCCGTTCGCCGTGCAATGCTAATGCGCCCCATGTTCTGACTTCGCGCACCTGCTCATT
>JBOFFO010000629.1:0-4589 GCA_051648665.1 Beijerinckiaceae bacterium
TCCGTGACATGGAACAGCTGCGCCAGCGCCGCATCGCTCAGCGAACCGGCAAACGTCACGCGCGCGCCCAGACGCCGCCGGCCAATCCGGCGTTTCAGCGCCGCATAGGTGTCCGGGTCGCGGTCGGTCGCGCCGGCAATGATGAGTTCCCATGCAGCCTGCGCGCGCAGCGGCGCCAGCGCATCGATCAGCACATCATAGCCCTTGCGCGGTGAAATCGCGCCAACGGCCACAATGGTCGGCGCGGCATTGCCCGATCCCGCCGCACGCGGGCACCGGACATTGCCCGGTTCCGCGACCGTGATTTTTTCCGACGGCACGGCAAAATCATCAGCCAGAATCCGCGCCGTGTCATGGCTGGTGACAATGACGGCAGCACAGAGCGCCAGCACGGCTTTTTCGTTTGCAATCAGAAAAGCCGCACGCTCCGGCGGCAAGCCGCTTTCCAGTCCGAGCGGATGATGCACCAGCGCGACGATGGTGCGGTTCAACGCGCGCACAAATTCCGGCGGCATCGCACCCAGCGCAAGACCGTCAATCAGCAGAACATCATCCGCCGCCGTCAGCCCGATCAGCCGCGCCGTCTCCTGCAAATCCTCCGCCGCTGGCGATGGAAAGGAACCGGGAATTTTCAGATACTGCAGATCGAGTTGTGCCTGCGCCGCAAGCGCAAGCACGCGCCGGTCATAGGCATAGCCGCCCGTCGGCAGCGACAGGTCGCCGGGGATGACAAAATGGACAGGTGCCAAGCGGCGCGGCCTTAGCCCACCGGCCCTTCAAACCACGCCCGCGCCACATCATGCTCATGCAGGAGCACGCGGATTTTTGTGAGGCCCTTGCCATCTTCGCCCAGCGCGCCGTTTTTCGCCGCCTTGGCGATTTCATCGAAAATATGCTTGCAGAGAAATTCCGTCGTCGTCAGCTTGCCCTTGAATTGCGGCAGCGCATCGAGATTCTGATAAGCCAGCGGCTTCAGCGTCGCCTTCAGCACATCCAGCGCCGCACCAATATCGACGACGACATTCTGCTTCGTCATCTGCTCACGGAAAAACGCTACATCGACGATGAAGCTCGCGCCGTGCATGCCCTGCGCCGGGCCAAAAAACGGATCGGGCAGGGAATGGCCGATCATGATGCGATCCCGCACTTCAACTGCAAACATAGTCATGTCCTTCTTTGATTTTCGCTTGTGCCGAAAATGTCATGAATAGCGGATGACCGCAGTCAGCCCCGGCGCATCCGGTGCCAGAAGCCGCGGCATCTCGTGGGGAAGATCGGTGAACGCCACCTCGTCCGTGATCAGCGCATCGTAACGGGCATCGCACAAAAGCTGCATCGCCTTGCCCATCCGCCGCCCATAGGTCCAGCGCGGCGCGCGCGAGGGCGGAATTTGCCCGACCTGCGAGGAGATCAGCCGTAGCCGCTTCGCATGGAACGCGCCGCCGAGCGGCGTCGGCACCATCTGCTCGCCATACCAGCTTAATTCGACAACCGTGGCCTGATTGCCGGCGCAACCCAGAGCGGTCGCCAGCCCGGGCGGATTGGCGCTGGCATGCACCACCACATCGGCATCGCGCGGCGCATGGTCCGGCGCAGCAAACGCCGCACCGAAGGACTCCACCAGGTCACGCCGCGCCGCGACCGGATCGACCACCGTCACATCCGCGCCCGGCAATCTTGCCATGAGCGAAGCCGTGAGCAGGCCGAGAACGCCAGCACCGACGACAACCACCCGGTCCCCGGCCGATGCGCCGGAATCCCATACCGCATTCAGCGCGGTTTCCATATTGGCGGCGAGAACAGCCCGGCGCGGCGGCAATGCGTCCGGCAGCACATTGACCATCGTCCCATCCACAACGAACCGGTCCTGATGCGGATGCAGCACGAAGGCCGTGCGCCCGATCATCGCCGCCGGCCCATTCTCGACCACGCCGACGGCGCAATAGCCGTACTTCACCGGAAACGGGAAAAGCCCGCCCATATGCGGGCCGCGCATCGTCTCATATTCGGACTTCGGCACCTTGCCGGTGAACACCAGCCGCTCCGTGCCCCGCGAAATCCCGGACCAGAGCGTGCGGATAAGCGCCCGCCCCGCCTCCACGGGCGGCAGGGATTCTGCGCCCAGCTGCGCCTTGCCCGCCGCCACTGTCCATAAAGCACGCGCTTCGCCGCTCTTTGCCGCCATTTCCGTCGTCACTCATCTTTCGTTCAGACGCCGCGATTGATAGGAGCAGCAACCCTGCCCACAGGTCTCTGCCCACAAGATCCTGCTCAACGACCGCGTAAGGTTCTGCCCGTGTCCCCTACACCAATGACGCCGGCCGGCATACAGCCCGCCGCCGAGGTGCGCCGCCGCCGCATCATCGTCGCGACCCTGAACATCGTGACCTATCTCGCCATGATGGCGCTGATGGCGCGCGTGCTGGGCGCAGGCGGCTGGAGCCTCACCGATGTCATCATCTTCATCTGCTTCGGCATCGGCCTGCCCTGGTCCGTGCTCGGCTTCTGGAATGCGCTGATCGGCCTGTGGCTGCTGCATGGCCGGGGCGACGGCATGGATCAGGTCGCGCCCTTTGCCCGCGCCGGCAACACGCGCGATCCCATCACGGTGAAAACCGCGATCCTGATGACTCTGCGCAACGAGGACCCGGCTCGCGCCTTCGCCCGCCTGCGCGTGGTGAAGCAGAGCGTCGATGCCACCGGGCAGGGCGCGCATTACAGCTACTTCATCCTCTCCGACACCAATGTGGCCGAGGTCGGCGACGCCGAAGAGCGCATGACGCGGGAGTGGCAGGCCACCATGAGCGCGGAGGATGCCGCGCGCATTATCTACCGCCGCCGCACCGACAACACCGGCTACAAGGCCGGCAATGTCCGCGATTTCTGCGAGCGCTGGGGCCATGAATTTGAATTGATGCTGCCGCTCGATGCGGATTCGCTGATGTCGGGCGACGCCATCGTGCGCATGACGCGCATGATGCAGGCCTATCCGAAGCTCGGCATTTTGCAGAGCCTCGTTGTCGGTATGCCCTCTTCTTCGGCTTTCGCGCGGATTTTCCAGTTCGGCATGCGCCACGGCATGCGCAGCTACACCATGGGCAGCGCCTGGTGGATTGCCGATTGCGGCCCGTTCTGGGGCCACAACGCCTTTGTGCGCATCGCGCCGTTCCGCGACGAATGCCATTTGCCAATATTGCCCGGCGGCCCGCCGCTCGGCGGCCATGTCATGTCGCATGATCAGGTCGAGGCGACGCTGATGCGCCGCGCCGGGTACGAGGTGCGCGTGCTGCCGGAGGAAATGGGAAGCTGGGAGGAAAACCCGCCGACCATTCTGGAATTCGTGCGCCGCGATTTGCGCTGGTGCCAGGGCAACATGCAATATGTGAAGCTTCTGAATATCCCCGGCCTCTTGCCGATGAGCCGCTTCCAGCTGGTGTGGGCCATTCTCATGTTTATCGGCGTGCCGGCTTTCACGCTGATGATTGCGCTCTCGCCGATCAAGGTGTGGGAAGACCGCAACCTCGCCGATTTTCCGCGCGGCCTCGCCATCACCGTCTATCTGCTGTTCTTTGCGATGTATCTGATGCCGAAACTTGCGGGCTTCCTTGATATTCTGCTGACGAAAAACGGCGCGGCGCGCTATGGCGGCACCGCGCGTTTTCTCGCCGGCGCGGCGATCGAACTGCTGTTCTCGTTTTTGCAAGGTGCGGTGTCCACTTTCCGCACCACGATTTTCATGATCGGGCTCGCCTTCGGCCAATCGAAAATCGCGTGGAACGGACAGGCGCGGGACACCCACGGCATTTCCTTCCAAACCGCCGCAGAAGGGTTGTGGCCGCAATTCCTGTTCGGCCTCATCGTTTGCGGTGCGCTGTACATCCTGTCGCCGACCGTCCTGCTCTGGTCGCTGCCGCTCACACTCGGCTATTTCATCGCCATCCCCTTCGCCGTGATCACCGCATCGCCGGAACTGGGCAAAAGCCTGTCGCGCAGCGGCCTCAACGGCATTCCCGAAGAATTTGAAACGCCCGTGGAAATTCACAAGCTGCGTGAAGGAATGGCAGCGTGAGCGACACAAAAATGCCTCGCTGGAAGGCCGTTTCGCGCTCGCTGCGGATTTATCACGGCAAGCATGCACAATCGCGCATGGTCGCGATGGATGCGCTCTATGGCGTCTTTCTCAATCCCGGCGATCTCGCCTTCGATATTGGCAGCCATGTCGGCGACCGCATTTCCTCCTTCCGCCGCCTCGGTGCGCGTGTCGTTGCGCTGGAGCCGCAGCCGCTGCCCGCGCGGGTGCTGCGCCTGATCCACGGGCGCGACGAGAATGTGACACTGGTCGAAGCCGCGTGCGGCGATCATGAAGGAACGATCACGCTGAAGATCAACAGCGCCAACCCCACCGTCTCCACCGCGTCCTCCGATTTCGTCCGCGCCGCCGATGGCGCTGGCGGCTGGGAAGGACAGGTATGGGACGAGGAACGCATCGTGCCCATGACGACGATGGACGCGCTCATCGCAACACACGGCATTCCCGCCTTCGCAAAAATCGACGTGGAAGGCTTTGAAGCCAGCGTGCTCGCCGGCTT
>JBOFFO010000630.1:0-10205 GCA_051648665.1 Beijerinckiaceae bacterium
CACCTCGAACGGATTGCCCAGATGACCGGCATGGCGCGCCATGGCCTCTTCAACAGCGAGCGTTTTGCGCAGCAGCCCCGGACGGTCAACGCCCGTGCCAGCACCGACCCACCGGCTCGCCGGACCGCCATAAAGGGCTGTGTAGATAGCGGCTGCGATCGTGGTATTGCCAATTCCCATTTCGCCAAGGCACAGCAGATCGGTCCCTCCGGCGATGGCCTCCATGCCGAACGCCATCGTCGCGGCGCAGGCTGCTTCCTCGAACGCCGGCCCTTCGGTGATATCGGGCGTCGGCACATCAAGGGCGAGTTCAAACACTTTTAGACCGAGGCCATAAGTTTCGCAGATCTGGTTGATGGCCGCGCCGCCAGCCGAAAAATTCTCCAGCATCGCCCGCGTCACCGCCTGCGGATAAGCGGATACACCGCGCTGCACGACGCCGTGGTTGGCCGCGAAAATGCAGACCTGCGGACGATTCACCGTCGGCTTGTCGGTGCCTTGCCAGCTCGCCAGCCACGCGACGATTTCCTCAAGCCTGCCGAGGCTGCCAGCGGGCTTGGTCAATTCACGCTCGCGCCGGCGCACGGCCTCTGCCGCAGCCAAATCAGGCCCCGGCATCAGTGGCAGAAGGGCGCGCATATCATCGAACGGGAGGGCGCTGGCTGTTGGCATGAATGATCCGATAATGATTCCGATTGGCGCGCGACGGCGGCGCGACGTATAGCCCTCGCGCCAGCAAAAAGGAATTGCATGACCGGCGTGAATCCCCTCACTGCCATGGCGCAAGGCGTGCGCTTCTATTCGCGTCTGCGTGTGCCGCGTTTGCCATGGGAAGCAGACCCCTTCGCCGCGCCGGACGGGGCGATGATGGCCCGCACCCTGCCCTTCGCGGCGCTCATCATTGTTGCCCCTTCAGCAGGCGTGCTGTGGCTTGCTGTGGCAAGCGGATTGCCAACACTGATTTCTGCAACACTCACGATCATCGCGCTGACCATGACCACGGGCGCGTTTCACGAAGACGGGCTGGCGGACACGGCGGATGGGTTCGGCGGCGGCGCGACGCGGGAGCGCCGGCTGGAGATCATGAAAGACAGCCGCGTGGGCACCTTCGGCGCGTCGGCGCTGGCGCTGGGATTCATCCTGCGCATTGGCGCGCTGGCCCATCTGCTGGACGCGTACGGATTGCGCCGGACGCTGAGCGTGTTTGCGTTAGCCGCCATTCTATCGCGAGTGGCGGGGCTTGTGCCGCTGGGCCTGCTGCCATCAGCCCGCAGCGAAGGCGCGGGATTCGCCGTGGGACGCCCGACATTGATTACGATTTTCATCGCACTCATGATTTCAGCGGCGCTGGCTGCCGCGTTATCGCATAGCGGCGGCATGCCGCTGCTATGGGCGCCGGCGATGATCGGCGCGTGCATCGTTATTGCGTTGGCGATGACCTGGCTGTCGGCGCGCATGATTGCCGGACAAACCGGCGATGTCGCCGGCACAACGCAGCAGATTGCCGAAGCGTTCTGCTATGTGCTGCCACTCGTCAGCCTGTTGCGCGGGTGAAGCGATGCGCAGTATCGCGACGCCCTGCAAGAAAGTCTGCGTGATCGATCCTGTGCGCAAGCTGTGCAGCGGTTGCGGACGCACCCTCGAAGAAATCGCGAAATGGATCAGCTATTCGCCGCAAGAGCGGGCGCGGATCATGGCGCTGCTGGATGAGAGGCTGAAAGCAGCGGGCACAAAGCGCTAGTTCTGGACACTGTCATTGTTGGCGACGACCATCATCGTTGCGGTAATGATCGCGACGGTGCGGAGCGTGCCTTGCTTTTCGGATTCAACCCGACCAGTGCAGACCATCAGGTTGCGGCCCGGCTTTTCCACCTGCCCGGTGGCCATTAAATAGTCGCCTTCTGACGGCGCGAGAAAATTGATCTTAAATTCCGCCGTCAACACACCAACGCCCGGCGGCATCAGAGACAAGGCGGCATAACCGCAAGCGCTGTCAGCGATTGTCGCAACCGCGCCGCCATGCACGAAGCCGTGCTGCTGGCCGATATGTTTCGCGCAGGGCATACGGATCAAGATCTGCCCCGGCCCCACTTTTTCGAGCACCGCACCAATGGTGTGCATCATCGCCTGGCGATTAAAGCTCTCGGTCACGCGCGTGGCAAAGGCCGGATCCTTGGGCACGAATTTATTCGTCATTCCGCAGCTTCCAGATGCGATCGTTCATGAATACAGGCGAGCGCCGCGTGCATTACCTCAAGGCCCGCGCCTTCGATGACCGCTTGCGTTGCCAGCGTGCGCCGGTAGGCGCGCGCGCCTGGCTGGCCGGCAAACAGTCCAAGCATATGGCGCGTCATCGACGAAAGACGCACGCCTTTCGCCAGTTCGCGCGCCATATAGGGCATGTAATTTTCCACCGCCGCACGCTCGCTGTCTGCTGGCGCAGCCTGACCGAAAAAAACCGGATCAACAGACAGAAGCAGCCCCGGATTCTGATAGGCGGCGCGACCGAGCATCACGCCATCGAGCGCGACGCCGCTACGTGGCTGCAAGAGATCACGCGCATTTTCGACTGTAGCGATGCCGCCATTGATAGCGATGGGCAAACGCGGATATTTGGCCTTGAGACGATACACGCGGTCATAATCAAGCGGCGGCACATCGCGATTTTCGCGCGGCGACAGTCCCTGCAGCCACGCCTTGCGGGCATGCACGATGACCGCATCGACGCCGGCCTGAACACACGCGTCAACCAGCGCATCGAGCGCGATTTCCGGATCTTGTTCATCGACGCCGATGCGGCATTTGACCGTGACAGGAATTTTAACAGCCGCCTTCATGGCCGCTACGCCATCCGCCACCAGCGCCGGGGTGCGCATGAGGCACGCCCCGAAGCTGCCATTCTGCACACGGTCAGACGGGCAGCCGCAATTCAGGTTGACTTCGTCATAGCCATAATCTTCGCCGATGCGCGCAGCCTGGGCCAGCGCTGCCGGGTCAGAACCGCCCAACTGCAAGGCCACGGGATGCTCTACAGCATCGAATCCCAAGAGCCGGTCCCGGTCGCCATGAATGACGGCTCCTGTCGTCACCATTTCCGTGTAGAGCAGGGCGCGGCGCGACAGGGCGCGATGGAACGCCCGGCAATGCCGATCGGTCCAGTCCATCATGGGCGCAACGGAAAAGCGCAAATCCTGCGGCGACACGGGTGATCTGATCCTGTGAGAGGCGGCGTCCTAGCATGAGCCGGACCGCCCTGCCAAACCGGACCCAGCCCCGTCAGCGCGATGATTGCCGTGCCTGCAAACGCAACACGAAGCCGATTACCTCGGCAACGGCCTTATATAAATCTTCCGGGATCGGATCATCGAGATCGACAAAACTCAGGGCTGCCGCCAGCGCCGCATTCTCCTCGATGACAACGCCATGCTCGCGCGCCACCTCTACAATGCGCTCGGCCAGTTCGCCGCGCCCTTTTGCGACCACACGCGGCGCATGATCCGTACCGCGCTCATAATGCAGGGCGACGGCGAGGCGATCCATGAGCGCACTCATGATTTCGTGTCCACGAATTGCCCGGCGCGCTTTTGCGCCGCATGCGGCGCTTCCGGCCGCCGTCCGACTTGGCAGGTCAGCGCATCAACCATGAGTTCGGCATTGGACAAGTTCTGCGACAGTGCCGGCGCTTCGCTGTCAATTATGGACGCGGTTGTAGAACGCTCGGCCCAGAACCGCACATCGACGCGCTGGCCGCGCAAGGCCACGGTCACATCGAGCGGGCCAAGTTCGTTGGTTTCCATGGTAAAGCGCATGCGCCAGACACGCGCATCGCTGACCGCGCCCTGCCCTGACGATGCCCCATCATGATCAATGGCAATCGGCAAGACCGCTGTGCCATTGGGCATCTGCATCGGAATTTCCATCAGCCACTGGCGCTGTTGCGGCTCAGGACTCTGGCTTGCGATGCGATCGGATATGCCGGCAAATTGCATCAGCCGGATACGGTCGAGCGCGCCATCGGTTTCCGCCAGAAGCGTTGTGGCAATTTCCGCCGGTTTCATGCTGGCCGTAATTTCCGCGCGTTCCGGCTTCTGCGCCTGAATCATTTCTCCACGCAGCGGTGGCCGCAAGCGCGCGTGATCAGGCGCGGCCTGCGGCGCAACCGGCGCGCCTTCCTGCGCCAGCCATGACGAAAGCATATGCCGTAATGTGAGCAATTGCGCCTTGATATCCGCACGCACGCTCGCGCCGCCCCCGGCAGCCAAGTTTGTTTCCTGAAAAATGCCGGACTGGGTGATGGCGTTTTTCAGCGCGTCAGCCAGATCTTCGCTGGCTGCGGGATCGAATCGGCGGGCCAGGACATTGTCGATGGCCACGCGCACGGGATAGGGCACCACGTCCACCGGCATGCGTGTCGCCGCTTCGAGATTGGCAAACAGCGGCGCAAAACCGCCCTGCCGGGCCAGCGCCGTACGCACCAGCGGCATCAAGAGTTCGCGCGCCTGCGCCAGCGGCGAAGCAACCGGAGCCTTGGCATCGGGAATGAGTGTGGGCTTGCCGGGTTCGGGCTGCGTATGGGTTTGCGCCGCCTTTGTCTCCACCCCTTCGCCCACCGCCGCGGGGACCAGACCGGATGGAAAAGCGACGGCAAAGCGCGCCATAAAGGGTTGCAGGCGCGGGGAAAAGGCTTCGGCATCCGCTGTGCTCGCCTGCGCCAGCGGCACGATGCGCAGCATACGCCCCTCGGCGTCGACACCGATTTGCTGCACCGCGACGCGGGTGCCGGGCGGCAGCTTGACGCCCTCGGCCTTCATGTCGACCGCAGAGCCCCCGAGCATCAGGCGCAACAGACCGGCCTGCGCCTGCGCCACCATGACCCGGCCATCGACAATCCCGCCGGCAAGCAAGCGCGCCAGCGCATCAGGTGTGGCCGCAGCGGATTGCGCAGGCGACACAGGAGGAATGGGCGCAGCACTCGGCATGATCGCTCCGGATTGCCGCCGATGGTGTGGGATGGGGCTTAAGCCTTTGTTAACAGGCTTGACGGAGGCGGCGCTCCCCACCCATGTCGGGGCATGGAGAACGATCCCTATCTCATCCGCCCGGACCCCGCCGACCCGCGCCTGACCGTTGCTGTCACCGGCATCGACCAGACCGGCGCGCCTGTCGATACCCGCGTCACGGTCGAGCGCGCGCTGACGCTCTATCTCAACGCGCAGGAAATCGTCACCATGATGACGATTGGCGATCACCCGGAAGAACTCGCCATCGGTTATCTGCTCAATCAGGGCATGCTCAAGCCCGAAGATACCGTCACCGGCGTCGATTATGATGACGATCTGCAAGTCGTCGTTGTGCGCACGGATACGCAGACGAATTTCGAACAGAAACTAAAAAAGCGCACGCAGACTTCAGGATGCGCACAAGGCACCGCGTTCGGCGATTTGATGAGCGTGATCGAAGGCGTTGCGCTGCCGCCAACGCCAGTGCGGACAAGCTGGCTCTATCGCCTCACCACCATCATCAACACCACGCCGTCGCTGTATCTGGAAGCGGGCGCGATCCATGGCTGCGTGCTGTGCGAGGAAGACCGACCGCTGATTTATATGGAAGATGTGGGCCGGCACAATGCGGTCGATAAAATCGCGGGATTCATGTACCGGCGGAATATTTCGGGCGCGAACAAGATTTTCTACACCACGGGTCGGCTGACATCGGAAATGGTGATCAAGACCGTACGCATGGGAATCCCTGTGCTTGTGTCCCGCTCCGGCTTTACCGCCTGGGGTGTGGAATTGGCGCAGAAGGCGGGGCTGACGCTGATCGGCCGTGCGCGTGGCAAGCGCTTCGTCGCGCTCGCTGGTGCGGAGCGGATACTTTTCGATCAGGATTTATCCTATGTCGAAGACGAGAGTGCGAAGCATCGCCGCAAGGGAGCGCGGGAGGATGATTGAGGCGCAGAAAACCCTCGGCCTCATTCTCGCCGGTGGTCTGGCGCGGCGCATGGGCGGCGGCGACAAGGCGCTGATCGCAATTGGCGGCAAAACCATTCTTGCCCATGTGATCGAGCGGCTCAGCTCCCAATGCGGCGGGCTTTTGCTCAATGCCAATGGCGATGCAGCACGGTTTGCCGACTATTGCCTGCCCGTTGTGGCCGACGGCGTGCCGGGATTTGCCGGGCCGCTCGCAGGCATTCTCGCGGGCATGGAATGGGCGCAAGCGCAGCGGCCTGATTGCGATTGGCTGGTCAGCGTCGCGGCCGATGGCCCGTTTCTGCCGCGCGATCTTGTGGCGCGGCTGCATGCGGCGCGCACGGCGGAAAAGAAATCGCTCGCCTGCGCCGCCAGCGGGGGATGGACACACCCGGTCATCGGTCTCTGGCCAGTATCCCTTGCCGCCGATCTACGCCGCGCGCTGGTTGAAGAAGACATGCGCAAGATTGACCGCTGGACCGCCCGCTATGGCGTTGCGGTGGCGGAATGGCCGGTGACGCCCGTCGATCCGTTCTTCAACGCCAACGAACCGGCGGATGTGGCGGAAGCCGTGCGGCTGATGGCGGCCTTTCCACAGGCGTGAGAGGCTCTAGGTCTCGCTGCCCTCGCCCCCGTGCGCCGGGCCTTTACGATAAGCCAGACCGGGATTAAATTCACGATCGAAAAGGTGAGGATTCCGTCATGAAATCGTTCGTTCTGGCCTGCATCGCGGTGTTTGCAATCTCGGTCGCGGCGTCCTCGATACTGGCCTCCCGCCAGCTTAATGTCGAAGAGCAGTTTACCCGCAGCTCTGTCCGCCTCGATGAAGGCAAGGCCAAACACTGAGCCGTATCAGGCGAGCAGCGTGGCGTAAGGGTAAAACGGCAAGACATCGCCGCGGCGGATGCTCGTGATGTCCTCCCGTAACGCTATCAGGCCATCAGTGGCGGTCAGTGATGTGATCACGCCAGCGCCATCCTGCTTATGTTTCATGGCGATCCACGCATCGCCATCCCGGGTTAGCGAGACACGCACAAATTCCCGCCGGTCTTTTTTCTTTTTGTAATCGAAGCCGGCGCGAACGCTCACAGCGAACAGCGGCGCAGCCTCTGCACCTGCAAGATGAGTGAGCAGCGGCCTGACGATAAATACGAACGTGACAAAGGCCGCGACGGGATTTCCGGGCAATCCGCAGAACACAGCGTCATTTTCACCGCCGCGCACCAACCCCAGCGCAACGGGACGGCCCGGCTTGATGCCGATGCGCCAGAACACCAGCGCGCCTGCTTTTTCCACTGCCGCCTTGACGTGATCCTCCTCGCCGGTCGAGACGCCGCCAGTGGTGAGGATAACATCGTGCTGCGCAGCGGCCGCTTGCAAGGCATCCGCCAGCGCCAGTGGATCATCGCGCAAAATACCTAAGTCGGAGACAGCAAGTCCTGCGCGTCGCAACAGGGCGATGAGCATGGGCCTGTTGGCGTCGAATATTGCGCCGTGCTCCAGCGTCGCCGCCGCATCCGCCAATTCGTTGCCGGTGGAAAAAACCGCAACGCGCAAAGGCTTTTTGACAAGGGCATGCGTAATGCCAACGGCTGCCGCCAAGGCCAGATCCTGCGGGCGCAACACATGGCCAGCCCGCAAGGCCACCGCGCCTTTTGCAATATCCTCCCCCGCCGCCCGCGCATTGGCGCCGCGCTTCAGACCCGGCGGCAACAGCACATACCCGCCGTCTTCGCGCACATCCTCCTGCATAAACACCGTGTCTGCGCCATCCGGCATCGGCGCACCGGTAAAAATCCGGGCGGCGCTGCGCGGCGGCAGATGTGTCACGCGCGTTTCGCCCGCAATGATGCGCGCGGCGACAGGCATGCGGGTGTCGCCATCGGCATTTAATTCTCCAAAGCGCACCGCAAAGCCATCGACGGCGGAATTGTCGAAGGACGGCACATCGCAAGCGGCGACAAGATCGGCGGCCAGCACACGCCCGTCCGCATCGCCGATGGCGAGCTTTTCACTGGCGCTCAACACTGGAAAACGCGAACGCATCAGCGCCACCGCGTCATCAATGGTGAGCATGGGACCGCCGAAGGCAAAACAATCGTCGGTAAGCTGGGCCATGATCTAATCCACAGCCAGCGGACCAGACGCGGCAGCATGCAACCGCGCGATGGTTTCTCCGAACGGAAGAGCTTCGCGCATCAGGCAATTGGCGACCGCAACAGGATCATTGAGCGCGATGACCGGAAGCGTGCTGATCGGCAGGACATCATCGGTCGCTACAGCCACGATATGGCGATCCTCGCCGCAGATGGGCGGCTGGCCTGTCGCAGCGCGCCAGACTTCGAGCTTGGCATGAGCCTCGCGCTTGAATCCTTCGACAATGATGAGATCAACCGGCGACATTTTTTTCAGCAGCGCATCCAGCGTCCATTCCGGCTCGTCGCGCAATTCGCGCATGAGCGCAAAACGGCGGCGCGACGCCACCAGCACCTCGGTCGCGCCGGCCTGCCGGTGCTCGTAGGAATCCTTGCCGGGCTTGTCGATTTCGAACGTGTGGTGGGCGTGCTTGAGCGTGGACACGGACAGGCCGCGCGCGCGCAGAATCGGGATCACTTTCAACAGCAGCGTTGTCTTGCCCGACCCGCTCCACCCCGTAACGCCTATCACCCTCATCCGATCACCCAAAAAGAAAGCCCGGCCAATGCCGGGCCTTCCTTCATCTATGGCGCGGGACGGGTCGCGAGCAAGCCCCGACCGTCACTCCGCCGGGGCGACGCGCGCCGGGGCAGCGCCGCCCTTTTTCATCTCGTCCGCCACCCACAGGGAATGGTGGTGCTTGGCCCAGTTGAGATCGACCTCGCCGGACCCCATCGCATCAAAAGCGCCTTCCATGCCGATCGAGCCGATATAAATGTGGGCCATGATCATGGCCGTCATCAGCATCGCCAGAATGCCGTGAACGGTCGACCACATCTGCAGATGTGCGATGCCCTCATCGGCGAACAGAAGGTTCAGACCGGACACAGAGAGGAAAAAGCCGCCGACCACAACCGACCAGAAAATGATCTTCTGGCCACCGTTGAAACGCTTCGCCGGCGGATGTGCATCGCCAACCAGACCGCCGCCCTGCTTGAGCCACTGGATGTCGATGATGCCGGGGATGTTGTCTTTCACCCAGATCAGGAAAGTCAGCGCCACACCGGCCATGAAGGCGAAGCCGACATAATTGTGAATGTTCTTCAACGTGGCCGACAGTGAGCCGAACGATGCTTCGCCAATGATCGGCAGCAACAGGCTGCGACCGAAGGTGACATTCAGGCCAGACAACGCCAGCAAGATAAAGCTCACCGCCGTCAGCCAGTGGACCATGCGCTCAAAATCGTTGAACCGCGTGATGGTGCGCGCGGTCGGTCCGCCCGGAATCATGATGCGCCCACGAATGAAATAAAAGGCGATCAGCGCCAGCAGCATGCCAAGAATAGCCACTGCTCCGATGGTTGGAAGCGTGCCACGCTGAAAATCGCGCCAGGCCTTCCCTTCCGGCTGAATCAACATGCCGGCTTTCGCATCGGGAATGCTGATACGGCCCTGAACGGCATCGCCGGCTTTCAGGGCGTTCAGAAGTTGCTGCTCCTGCACCGACGACGCGGTCGGATTTAAGGCCTTGGGAGGCGCCTGCTGGGCCTGCACCGGCGCCGTCAGCATGGTCACGAGGCCAACCGCGCCAGCGATCAGCATCATGCGCAACGTTGCAAATGTTTTTGTCATGGGGTGGCCTTTCACGATACGGGCCTGAAACATGGAAGCGGGGCCGCGCCTTGCAGCGCGACGCCCTCAGACGTTGATGGTTTCCTTGTAGGCCGTCATCCAGCCCCATGCGCCAGAGCCGTAGCCACGCTTGGCGACACGCTCCTTGTAGATTGACGCGATGATCTCACCGTCGCCGGCCAGCAGCGATTTGGTCGAGCACATCTCGGCGCAAAGCGGCAACTTGCCTTCGGCCAAACGGTTCGACCCATATTTGTCGAACTCCGCCTTGGTGAGATCAGCCTCCGGCCCGCCGGCGCAATAGGTGCATTTGTCCATCTTGCCGCGCGAACCGAAATTACCGACCTTGGGATATTGCGGCGCGCCAAACGGGCAGGCGTAGAAGCAGTAGCCGCAGCCAATGCAGGTGTCTTTATTATGCAGCACCACGCCATCGGCGGTGGTGAAGAAACAATTCACCGGACACAC
>JBOFFO010000631.1:0-6068 GCA_051648665.1 Beijerinckiaceae bacterium
TGTGGCGCGCAGCTGTTTCGGCAAGGCTGCGGCGATGGCGCGGTTCCCATAATTTCTGCCGGTGTGTGTGCAGCATCAGGCGGGTGAGAATCTGTTCAAGCGCCTGAAATCCTGCTGGCTGAAATAATGCCAGATGAAACCGCATATCAGCCTCGATCAGGGCGAATTCATCGCCGGCGTGCGCGGCCTTTTTCATCTCGTCGATAAGGGTATGCAAGAGAGCCAGGCGTTCTGCGCCGATGCGCGGGGCAGCATGACGGGCGGCGCGCGTTTCAATCTGTCGGCGCAAGGCAATCATTTCCCCGGCGATGACAGCATCAAGCGGCGTCACCGTTGTGCCGCGATGGCCGGAGCGCATCACCAGCCCGTCCTCCTGCAGACGCAGCAGGGCCTCGCGCACAGTGCCCTGGCTGCAACCCATGTCCTGAGCAATGCCGAGTTCAGTCAGGACCGTTTCCGGCTGCAACTCATTGAGCAGGATGCGGCGCTTGAGCGCGGTGTAGACCTGATCGCGCGGGCGCATCCCGGCCTCCCTGTTATTATCAATATCGATAATGGAAGCCTTGGCGGAGTCAATGGGCGGGTCCGGTGCCGGTGGAGGCGGCGTGTCCGGCGTGCCGTTCAGCAGGCCGGACCATCACGCCTTAAGCGCTGGCACGTGCGTCCGTGCGGGCGAGCCGGGACAGGAGATAGTCGACCTCTGCTTTCGCCATTGCGCTTAGCGCGCTGCCGGGCTTGCGCTGGGCATCGCTGGCGAGAATGCCGCGTTTCATCATGACATATTTGCGCACGGCGAGGCCCAGCACAGGCTGCTGCTCGTAGCGCAGGAGCGGCAAATGCGCATCGAACAGATCATGGGCTGCATCGCGCTGGCCAGCCTTCGACAGACGCACCACATCAATCAGCATTTCAGGAAATGCGTAGCCGGTGTTCGAGCCGTCGGCGCCGCGCTCCATCTCGAAATCAAGGAACAGGCCGCCATTGGCCGTCATGATGGCAAGGCTACGCAGGGATTTGTCCGCCTGCCATTGGCGCAGGGTCGAAATCTTTTCCAGTCCCGGCCAATCCTCCGCCTTCAACATGACGCAGGACCCGTTGTCATTGACGATGCGCTTGATCACGCCCGGCGTCATCTGCACGCCGGTGATGAGCGGATAATCCTGAATGACAAAAGGAATATCGCCGCCAATGGCTTCGACAGCCTGCGCATAATAATTGACGATCTGGTCATCCGTGCGCAGCGTGTTGGGCGGCGCAATCATCACAGAAGCTGCGCCATGCTCCATCGCTTCGCGGGCAAGGCTTCGCATGGCGGCAAAGCCGGGCGCTGATACGCCGACGATGATGGGCTTGCTGCCCATCGACTTCACAGCGCTTTTCAGAAGCTGCAGGGACTCCTGCGGCTCCAGCTTCGGCGCTTCGCCCATGATGCCGAGCACGGTCAGTCCGTCCGAACCGATGCGGTTATAAAAATCGAACATTTTGTCTGCGCTTGCCCAATCGATGCGGCCATCGGCATGAAAAGGCGTCGGCGCGATGGGGAAAACGCCGGTGTAGAGGGAGGTGTTGGACATAGGCTTGCAAGTCTCGCTTCGATGATCGTCAGGGTTCAGCCTGAAAGAATGGGTTCCACAGTCCGGGTTGATGGTTTTTTTTTGAACATCAACTTTATCCAAAAAAGTGGTTCCCGTTTTTTAGGTCGATGTTACATGGTCGCGCCGATGGTCCAGGGCACGAATTCCGCATCGCCATAGCCGAGCTGTTCGGATTTTGAAGGCTCGCCGGAAGCGACACGCAGGACATGCGCGAAAATCTCCCGGCCTTTTTCTTCAATGCTCACGCCATCGAGAATGTCGCCGCAGTTAATGTCCATGTCGTCAATCATCTGCTCGTAGATCATGGAATTGGTGGCGAGCTTGATCGAGGGCGTTGGCTTGCAGCCATAGGCGGAGCCGCGGCCTGTGGTGAAACACAGAATATTCGCGCCGCCCGCAACCTGCCCAGTGGCGGCCACCGGGTCGTAACCGGGCGTATCCATATAGACGAAGCCTTTTTCCGTCACAGGTTCGGCGTAGCGATAGACGGCGTTCAGCGTCGTCGTGCCGCCCTTGGCCGATGCGCCGAGGGATTTTTCGAGAATGGTCGTCAACCCGCCGAGCTTGTTGCCCGGTGAGGGGTTGTTGTTCATCTCCATGCGGTTGCGGGCGGTGTAATCCTCCCACCAGTCGATGCAGGCGACGAGATCGCGTCCGGTCTTTTCGTCTTTCGCGCGCGCGGTAAGCAAATGCTCCGCGCCATAGATTTCCGGCGTTTCCGAAAGAATAGCGGTGCCGCCGTGCTGCACGAGCAAATCCACTGCCGCGCCCAGAGCCGGATTGGCGGTGATGCCGGAATAGCCGTCGGAACCGCCACATTGCAGCGCCAGCACGAGTTCGCTGGCTGGAATCGGTTCACGCCGCGCCTTGTTCACAATCGGCAGCATTGTCTTGATGGCTTCAACGCCGGCCATCACGGTTTTTTTCGTGCCGCCGACTTCCTGAATGGTCATGGTGCGGAACAGATCATTTTCCTGCACATTGTAGGCGTCCTTCCAGCGGCTGATCTGGAATCCTTCGCAGCCAAGGCCGACCATGACGACGCCGGCCATGTTGGGGTTGGTGGCATAGCCCCATTGTGTGCGCTTGAGGACTTCATAGCCTTCTCCCTTCACATCGAGCGCGCAGCCGCCGCCATGCACAAGCGGGATAACGCCATCGATGTGGGGATAATCGGCGAGAATGCCGCTGCGCTCGATTTCCTGCGCCATGAATTTCGCCACGGTGGCGGAACAATTCACGGAGGTGAGGATGCCGATATAATTGCGGGTGCCAGCTTTGCCGTTGGCGCGGCGATAGCCCTGAAACGTGGCTTGCTGGCCGAGCGGCAGAATATGTTCGGCCTTGGCTTCCTGCGCAAAGCGGTAATCGCGGCCAAAGGCGCCGTGGACATCATCCATCCCGCAATTATGTTCATGCACCCATTGGCCGGGCTGGATATCCGTCTTGGCGAAACCGATGATCTGGCCGAATTTCCGCACAGGCTGGCCCTTCGCAATCGGCAGCGTCGCCATTTTGTGGCCGCGCGGCACGCGCTCGCTGGCAGTGACCTGCTCGACACGGGCGCCATGCTGAAACGGATCGACCGAAACCACCACATTGTCGCTGGCGGCGAGGCGCACGAAGCGCGGCTGGACCTGAACATCCATTGGCGGGCATCCATGATTGGCGTTGCAGTCCGTTGGCGGACCGGGGCGGGCTGACGTCCGGCATCAATGCCGCGCACAACCGCTTTTCAAGGGCTAACACCCTGTGCGATGGTTGGCAAAATCAAATGGGGAATAGCTGATATGGGCACTGGTGCTGTCGTTCTTCTGATTCTGGTTGGTCTCGCCCTGTGGGCGATGAGCCTTTACAACGGGCTGGTGGCCCGGCGGCAGCGGGTCAATCAGGCCTTCGCCGACATCGATGTGCAGATGAAGCAGCGGCACGACCTTATTCCCAATCTGGTCGAAACCGTGAAAGGTTATGCCGGCCATGAGAAGGGCACGCTGGAGGCGGTGGTGCAGGCCCGCAATGCAGCGCTCTCGGCCCCGCAGGGGTCGGCCCAGCAGGCGCAGGCGGAAGCCAATCTCACGGGCGCGCTGGGGCGGCTGATCGCGCTCTCCGAAGCCTATCCGGACCTTAAGGCCAACACGAATTTCCAGCAGTTGCAGACGGAGCTGTCGGACATCGAGAACAAGCTCGCTGCCGCACGCCGCTTTTTCAACAATGCGGTGGGCGAATATAATGCGTCGATCGAGAGTTTCCCGGCGGTGCTGGTTGCGCGCCAGTTCGGCTTCCAGCCGCACGCCTTCTTCGATGTGGGCGAGGAAGCGCGCAAGACGCTTGATGCGCCGCCGACCGTGAAGTTCTGAGCCGATGGCGGCCTTCGGGCTTTACACGCACATCCAGTCCAACCGCCGGCGGTCGGTCATTCTGATCGTCGGCTTGTGCCTGTTGATCCTGGTCGTCGCCTTCGCTGCCAATCTGGCATGGGAGGGCTTTGCGGGGCGCGGCACACTCGATGCGATGATCGGGCGCGCGTTCCAAAATACGATTGCGACGTCGCCCGTGGTGATTGGCGGCGTGCTGATCTGGCTGGCCTTCGCATGGAAATTCCACCAGTCTCTGATTGACCGGGTGACCGATGGCCGGATCATCGAGCGCGGCGAAGCGCCGGAGTTGTACAATCTTCTGGAAAATCTGTGCATTTCGCGCGGCATGCCGATGCCGAGCCTGCGGATTGTCGAAACGGATGCGCTCAATGCCTTCGCGACAGGCCTGAACCCAAAACAATACTCTATCGCGGTCACGCGCGGGCTGATCGACAATCTCGACCGGCGCGAGGTCGAGGCGGTCCTCGCCCATGAACTGACGCATATCCAGAACGGGGATGTGCGCGTCATGGTGATCGCCGGGGTGATCGCCGGCATCGTGACATTTTTCGGCGAACTGATTTTTCGCATGATCATGGATGGGCCGCGTTTCCGCATGCGCAGGCGCTCAGGGGACGATGGCGATGGCAAGGGCGGACCGGGCGCGGCGATGGCGGCGATTGCGATTGCCGTGTTGCTGGTCGCCGCCGCCTGGTTCCTGTCGCTGGCGCTGCGGTTCGCGCTGTCCCGGTCGCGCGAATATCTCGCCGATGCCGGCGCCGTGGAACTGACGAAAAATCCGGATGCGATGATTTCTGCGCTGATGAAAATTTCCGGACGCGCGGAAATTCCGCGTGTGCCGTCTGGCGTGATGGAAATGTGTATCGAAAACCACAAGGCCGGGATCGCCGACCTGTTTGCAACCCATCCGCCGATCGAGGCGCGCATTCAGGCGCTGGTGACCCATGCGGGTGGCTATGCGCCGCCGGAGCAGGAAGCCCTGCCGGAGATGCAGGGGCAGGGTGCGGCGGAAGCCATTGCCAATGGGGCTGACCGGCCATCCTTTACCGGTGATGCGGCGCAAGGGCCCTGGGGAACCGGCACAGCGCAGGGGCCGTGGGGTCCGAAACAATCCTAGACACGACAAGGGCAGGACATGAATCTCGATCTTCAGGCGGCGCTGCCGCAGGATGGTTTTGCGGGCGCGCTGGCGGCGCGGGTGTGGCGGCCAGAAGCCGCGGGCCCCTCCGTGGCTGCCGTCCGCGCCGACGGCGTGTTTGATGTATCGCGCGATTTTCCGACGATGCGCGACCTGTGCGAAACATCCGACCCGGCGGCAGCGCTGCGGGCGGCGAAGGGCGAGCGGATCGGCGATGCCGGCACACTGCTCGCCAACGCCCATGCGGACAGGGTGCGCGCGGACCAGCCGCATTTCATCGCCCCGAACGACCTTCAGGCGATCAAGGCGGCGGGCGTCACTTTCGCCATCTCGACGCTGGAGCGCGTGATCGAAGAACGCGCCCGCGGCGATCTCAATGCGGCCGCCGCGATCCGTGTTGAAGTTGACAAGTTGATCGGAGGCGATCTCGCCACACTCAAGCCCGGTTCGGAAGCCGCCGCGCGGCTCAAGGCGGCGCTGGTCGAAAAAGGCTGGTGGAGCCAATATCTTGAAGTCGCCATCGGGCCCGACGCGGAAATCTTCACCAAGACGCAGCCAATGGCGGCGGTTGGCACCGGCGCGCTGGCCGGCCTGCACCCGATTTCAACCTGGAACAATCCGGAGCCGGAGGTGGTTCTGGTGGTGTCCTCGCAAGGGGCAATTGTCGGCGCCACGCTCGGGAATGATGTGAATTTGCGCGATGTGGAGGGGCGGTCAGCGCTGCTTCTGTCCAAGGCCAAGGACAACAATGCATCCTGTGCCATCGGCCCCTTCATCCGGTTTTTTGATGCCGGATTTTCGCTCGATACGGTGCGCCGCATGACCGTGACGCTGCGCGTTGAAGGGGCGGACGGATTTGTGCTCTCCGGCTCGTCAAATATCGGCAAGATCAGCCGCGATCCGGCGGATCTGGCGGCGCAGACCATTGGCGCCAACCATCAATATCCTGACGGATTC
>JBOFFO010000632.1:0-1581 GCA_051648665.1 Beijerinckiaceae bacterium
GAACCGTTGCTGCGGCTGTTTGTGGTGACGCCGGCGCAGCATGTCATCCATCATTCCGTCGACCGGCGCGAAACCAATTCCAATTTCGGCTTCAACCTGCCCTGGTGGGACTGGCTGTTCGGCACCTACACGGCTGAGCCGCGCAAAGGCTATGATGGCATGACCATCGGCCTTGAAGACTTTCGCGAGGCGCGCGAACAGCGCATCGACCGGCTGCTGACCCAACCCTTCCGCAATTCCGAAGATAAGCCCGCATGAGCAAGAAACCTGGTGGCCTTTATTCCACATCAAAGGCCCGCCCCGGCGGGCGCAGCCGCGCTGAACGCAAGCAGCGTGCGGCCGAAATGGCGGCGCTGACAAAAAAAGGCGAACGCCCGCGCAAGGCGGGAGAGCGGCCGGAATTGTCGCAGGCCGCCGTTCTTGAATATCTCGCCGAGCATGGCAATGACGGTAACAAGCGTGATCTTGCCAAATATTTCGGCCTGAAAGGCAATGCCCGCCTCGCGCTCAAAACAATTCTCAAGGACATCGAGAATGATGGCCTCGTGGAACGCACGCGTGGCGGCCGTTTCCGCGCACCCGGCCACCTGCCCTCGGTCATGCTCTGCGACATCACGGAGCGCGATGCCGATGGCGAACTGATCGCCGCGCCAACCGAATGGCCGGATGACGATGCCCCGCGTATTGCGATTATCCGGCCGGCCAAACCGAAAATCGGCGAACCGGTGCCCGGTATCGGTGACCGCGTGCTGGTGCGGCTTGATGACACCAGCCCTGAGCAGGAACAGATTACAGGCCGCGTTATCAAGGTCATTGGCAAGCGCGCACGTCAGACGCTGGGCGTATTCCGCGCATTGCCCGATGGTTCCGGCCGCCTCGTGCCGGTGGATAAAAAATCACTCGGGCGTGAGCTGGTCATTCCATCCGCCTTCACCAACGAAGCGAAGGATGGCGATCTCGTCGCCGTTTCCATCGGCAAGGAGGCGCGGCTTGGGCCCCCGCAGGCGCGCGTGCTGGAGAAACTCGGTTCGCTGAATTCCGAAAAGGCGATCAGCCTCGTCGCCATTCATACGCATGGCATCCCGCATCAATTTCCGGCCAATGTCATTGCGGAAGCGGAAAATGCCAAGCCGGCGACGCTGGCCGGCCGTGAGGACTGGCGGCATCTGCCGCTCGTCACCATCGACCCGTCGGACGCGAAGGATCATGACGACGCGGTGTATGCCCATGCGGACGATGATGAGAAAAATCCCGGCGGCTTCGTTGTTGTGGTCGCGATTGCTGATGTCGCCGCCTATGTCAGGCCGGGCACGCCGCTGGACCGTGAGGCGCTGCTGCGCGGTAATTCCGTCTATTTTCCGGATCGCGTCGTGCCGATGTTGCCGGAAAAAATTTCCAACGACCTCTGTTCCTTGCGTGAAAATGAGGACCGCCCGGCGCTGGCGGTGAAAATCATTCTCGACAAATCCGGCACCAAGAAATTCCATTCCTTCCATCGCATCATGATGCGCTCGCGCGCCAAACTCGCTTACGAGCAGGCGCAGGCCGCGATTGATGGCCGCCCGGATGAAAAAACCGCGC
>JBOFFO010000633.1:0-1791 GCA_051648665.1 Beijerinckiaceae bacterium
AGCCGGATGTCGTTCCTTCTGCCCCGAGGACAGGCCATGAAACCACCGATCACCGACCAACTGGTCAAACTCTGTATCTCCCGCGCCCTGTACTTCTACCCGGTGGAGGAGATCGGTTACCCTGACCTGTTGCGCGAGCGGCTCTGCTTCACAGGCAAAGGCCTCCGCCGGCTGGCCGACGACATTGCCCATGCCTTCCGAGAAGCGGGCCTTCCGCTGCCAGAGGCTATGCTGGCCGATGGCGTGCTGGAAGCGCGGACTGTTGGGGACATTGTCCGTCTGGTCGAGACAATGGTCTGGATCCCGTTCACGCAGGCTGCCGATCCCGCCGCCCTGCGCCGCCAGCATTACCACTGACCGTCTTTCCGGCGGCCATACAGCCACCGGGCTCCGTTCCGTCTCCTCCCTCCCGCCTTGCTGCGTCGGTCCACCATCCCGGCGCAGACTTTTTTTGTGCGCCGCGCCGTGGCAAGCAGATTGGACTGCCGTGGAGCGCGAGAGATGGCCGATCCCTTTGCCGAAGACCTTCCCCGTCCCAAGCCCAAGGCCCATGAGATCGGGCAGGATTTGTCGATGCTGTCGGTTTTCGAACTCGACGAGCGCATGGCGTTGCTGCAGGCCGAGATCGAGCGGCTGGCGGAAGCCCGCGCCCGCAAGGAATCATCAAAGTCGGCTGCAGACGCGTTTTTCAAGAAGAGCTGATCAAGGCCCGCGTCTGCGGGTGTCCGCCACAATGGTTGCGGCGCTCTAACGAAAAAAGATGAATCCGCCGCCATCTGGTTACGCTTCGTTAAGGTATCTGGGCGATAACCATGAGGCGTCCTCCGTTTCTACGGGCGAGTGGCTCCTGTCACTCTGTTGACGCCTCCCTGTGATAAACTTTTAAGCCGCTCGCAAGAGCGGCTTTTTTTATCGGCCAGCACCGTTTTGCGCGGCGGTGCTGCCGTATGGCGTGCGCCGAAGGTGCCGCGCCCTGGCGGTTTTGATCTGCCGCAACGCTCTGCGGCAAGTTGCGCATGGACGTATCCCCGCCGGGCTGACAGGATCGGATCAGTCGCAAGGAGCGCGCCATGATCATTGCCCGGCGGATTGTGCCTGTTCTTGTTCTTCTCGGTGGGATGGCTGTGCCGGCTCTGGCCCAGTCGCCGTTTGAGGGGCGCTGGTCCGGGCAGGCGACGCAGACCAACAATTTCCCGCCCTTTCAGTTAAATCTCCAGATCAGCGGCGTCACTGCGACGGAAGCGACCATTGTGCGCGAAACCTCGCAATCCCAGGGGCCGGTTACATTCAAGGGAAGCATCGCGAACAATGCACTGACCTTCGGTGACCGGGTGACGCACACGATGACTGTGCAGGGCGGCAGCGCCAAGATTTACATGCGCAACATCAGCGATGGCACGACCGCCGAGGCGACGCTGACGAAGCAGTGAACGTGTGGAAGCAGGGTGAAGCCTTAACCTCCGGCCTCACGGCCGCGATAATGCGTCCATAATGCGTCGGGCAGTTCACTTTCGTCGAACACCCCAATGAGAATGCCGCGTTGCACGGATTTGCCGCGCCGCGACAGCATCTCCTGTTCCGACAAGGTGGTGCGCTGCGATTGCCGCAGACCCCAGTCATGCAGGGCGGCATAGAGCTTCGCTGCCGCCGCTGCGCATTCCGCTTCCGCAAGATCGCCGCCCCGGTCGCGCAATTCCTGCGGATCATCCTGAAGATCAAATAGCATTGGCCGAAAGCCTGGCGCGTGCACAAGTTTCCATCGCCCGTCAAAGGCCATGAACAGCCGGCAAT
>JBOFFO010000634.1:0-2749 GCA_051648665.1 Beijerinckiaceae bacterium
GAGAGGCCAAGGCCGGTGCCACCATAGTGCCGCGTGGTCGATTGATCCGCCTGCGAGAATGATTCAAAAATGGTTTCGAGCTTGTTGGCAGGAATGCCAATGCCGGTGTCGGCGACCGCAAATGCGAGACGGGCTTTATTTATACGCGCGTGGATCAAGACGCTGCCTGTCTCTGTGAATTTCAGCGCATTGTTGACGAGATTGCCCAGCACCTGCCCCAGCCGTACCGGATCGGCAAGAACCTTGACGCCAGCCTCGCAATCCATGTCAGCGGCAAGATCAAGGCCTTTCGCGTGGGCACGATCGGCAAACAGCTGCAGAACGGCATCGATGCAATCATCGGCCGCAACCGGAATCGTTTCAACATCCAGCTTGCCGGCTTCGATCTTGGAAAAATCCAATATGTCATTGATAATCGCCAGCAGGCTGGACCCAGAGCGGGCAATGACCTCGGCCTGCCGCCGCGCCCGCTGGGGCAAATCGGAGACAGCCAGCAGTTCGGCCATGACGAGAATGCCGTTCATCGGCGTACGGATTTCATGACTCATGGTCGCCAGAAACTCTGACTTGGCCTGATTGGCGGCACGCGCATCTTCAGCAGCGCGCTGGAAATCCTGCGTCCGCGTTGCGACCTCTTGCTCGAGTTTCTCACGGTGCTGGGCGAGCCGGGCATCGCGGTCGCGGATGTCGCCCATCATGCCGTTGAAACTTTCGATCAGCGTAGCGATTTCGTCCCGCGGCCCAGCCTGCAGAACCCGGCTGTAGTCATGGTCGCGCCGCACCTCAGCCATAGTGTCGGAGAGATTGCGCAAAGGTGCGCTGATCCGGGATTGCACCCGCAGCACAAGCAGGATCGCGGCCGCCAGTGCGATGGCGCCGGTCAGGAGGATGTTTGCAACAGCCAGCCACAGGCGATGGCCGAGATCGCTGGTGTCTCCGATGACTTGTAACAATCCAATCGTGACGCCGCTGTAGGTGACAGGCACCGTTGCTGTCATGGTGCGGCTGGCAAGAATGTCAGGCACGCCCCATGCAGTGGCGGCGCTTTCAACCATCAGGTCACCGGCCAGCTGCTCGGCGGCGCCGACCTCTGCCATGGCCGTGCCATCGGTGGCGGTCAGGCCAGCGTATCGGATGTCCGGCATGCTCGATATGGCACGCAGCGCCTGATGCGCGCCATGCGTGTCCTGATCGGCAACGGCGCGGGCAGCGCTGGCGGCAATCGCCTGAGCTGTCGTTAACAGAGTATCACGCCGGTGCGCTGCGTAACGGCCCGCCTCCTGCCACACCGTAACCACAACGATGATCGACATCGCCAGCAAAACAGCCGCAACAACGGCCAGCACGACACGGGCGCGAATGGAAAGAGCGTAGCGTAGGACCATGCCGCCAGTCTGACTGGATATGGTTTACCAACCGCAAAGACACGCCGCGAAAAGTGAAGCACCGCGAAACAAAATGTTTGGAGGTCTTGGTATAGAACTGCACAGATCGACACAATCCATCGCCCCGTCCATAGCCCGAGCCTCGCCCGCATGCTTTCAAGTCTGCCCTTCAGTTACGTGCTGGACGAACAGTCATCCATCTTGGCCGTCGATGACGATCCGATTCAACGGGAATTCAGTTCAGTCTATCTGGCTGCCCCATCGGTCGAGATTGTCACCGCCGACTGCGCTGAGGCGGGACTGCGCCTGCTGGAAGAACGTCACTTTCATGCCGCCCTGATTGATGTTGACATGCCCGGCATGGACGGCATCGAAATGGTGCGGCGCATCCGGGCCGACCGGCGGCTTGATGCGCTGGCCATCATGGTTGTCACCGGGCGCGAGGATTTTGCGTCCATCGACCTCGCTTATCAGGCTGGCGCAACCTCCTTCATGTGCAAACCCGTCAACTGGCGGCTGCTCAGCCACCATGTGCGGTTCATGATGCGCGCCCATCATGCGATGTTAAGCCATGCCTGAACGCGCCCGGCCACTCCCAGCAGGATTACGCCGCCTCACGCACTTCGCGCATGACCGGTCGGGCGCGACCATGATGCTGTTCGGCGTGGTGCTTCCAGGGCTGCTCGTGGCTGGTGGCGCAGCTATCGATCTCGGCATGATGGTGTCAAAAAAGGCGACGTTTCAAAATGTCGCCGATTCCGCCGCTCTGGCGGCAGCCAAGGAATTCCGTCTGGGCAACGCTTCACTTGAAACAACCAAGAAAATTGCCGAGCGGTACGCGCAGGGTGCCCTTGAGAGTGCAGGCGCCAAGGGCGCGATTGATGTCAAGGCCGATCTCCAGAACCGGACCGTGACTGTCATGATCAATGACAAGCTGCCGATGCTGGTCATGCATATGTTTGGCAGCAAGCTGGCACAGGTCGCGGCAAAAGCGACAGCCAAGGTTGTAGGCGGATCGCCGGTCTGTGTGGTCGGCCTTGAAACCAATGCCAATGGCACGGTTGAAATGGAGAAGAGCGCCAGGCTGGAAGCGCCGGACTGCGCCGTCTATTCGAACTCAACCAAGACGAACGGCCTTGTTGCAAAAGACAGCGCGACGATGCGGGCATCCTTCATCTGCTCCGCCGGCGGCAAGAGCAGCCCCGTCCCCGGCAGCTTCTCGCCAACGCCGCAGACCGATTGTCCGGTGTTTGCCGATCCGCTTGCATCTCGCCCGCCACCAGCGGTCAGTGCCTGTGTCATGACGAATGCTGTGATCAAGACCAGCACCAGTCTCTTTCCAGGCACCTATTGCGGCGGCCTGA
>JBOFFO010000635.1:0-8501 GCA_051648665.1 Beijerinckiaceae bacterium
GGCAGGGCCGGCGGGCTGACGCTGCTGTGGCGCATAGATGACCAGCGCGCGGTTCGGAGGCGATTCCTGTTCCATCCCGGATGCATGGGTGCGCTGCATTGCTCTGACCTGTGCCATTACGGGCCAGTTGGCCCGCGCCCTGTCATTTTTCCGCAAGCCGTGTGCCGCGATGCCGCTGCTGTTTTCCCGGCATTAACGCTCTGGGATTAATCTGAACGACAGGCTGGACGCACAGGGCATCCGGCAAAGAATCGGTGTAATTCATGACCAAGGCAGCTGGTCAGCCGGACGTGCAGATGACAGCCGTTGGCGATGCCGCCCCGCTTGATCCTGCCGGTGTCCTCACGGCCCTTGGCAGCACGGTGTATGACTGGGATGTGCTGGGCGAACGGATTTTGTGGGGCGCCAATGCTGCGACCCTGCTGGGCCTGCGCGACAGTGCGCGCATCGAGAAGGCCGGCGAATATCGTAAAATGATTTCCGGGCGCTCCATCGCCAGCCGTGACGATGTGGTTGCCGATCCCGTCGAGGCCGATCACGGCTCCGGCGTGCCATTTGCTCTGCGGTACGAACTGGTGCTGCCCAGCGGCATCCTGCCGGTCGAAGACAGCGGACGCTGGTTTGCCGGGCCAGACGGCCGGCCGGCGCGGGTCAAGGGCGTGTTGCGCCTGCTGACCGACGCGGTGATAGCCGGCGATGCCGAAGCGCCCACCGCCGGAGCGCGGGCTGACCTGTTGCGCCGGATCGAAACCGCAATGACAGCCAGCCGTAAATCCGGGCGGCCTTTCGCGCTGCTTGTCGTGAGCATTGGCGGGCTGTCCTCGGTGGACCGCGATCATGGCTCTGAAATCTGCGACCTGCTGGTCAGTGCAGTCGCGGGCCGTCTGGCACGCGCGCTGCGGCGCACCGACTCACTGATCCGGTATTCGACGGCCAAGATCGGCGTTGTGCTGGCGCGCTGCACGGAAGCCGATATCGGGCAGGCGGCGGAACGGTTGAACGAGGCAGCCTGTCTGGAGCCGATTGAGGTCGATGACAGCCTGTTCCCGGTGACGCTGGCCATTGGTGGCGTCACAGATCCGGAAGGGGCACGAGACGGGCGCAGCATCTTGCGGCGGTGCGAGGAGGCCATGCACAAGGCCCAGCGCTCCGGTGCTTCTTTTCATCTCTACAAGCCGGATCGCAAGCAGGATGCCCTCCGGCAGTCTGACAAGGCCGCAACCGATGCGGTGCTCCACGCCTTGAACGAGCGCCGGATTCTGTTGGCCTATCAACCCATTGTTGCAGCCAAGACCGGCGCAATCGCTTTTCACGAAGGGCTGGTGCGTCTGCGCCGTACCGATGGCGAGATTGTTTCAGCCGGGTCCATCGTTCCTGTGTTCGAGCGCATGGGCCGGGTTCATCTGATCGATCACAGGGTTCTGGAACTGGGGTTGCAAGCGCTGGCGGCGGACGCTGATTTGCGTCTGTCGATCAATGTTTCCACCACGACGCTGCTGGACCGGGCCTGGATGCAGATGCTCGCCAGCGCCCTTGTCGGCCGGGCCGATATTCCCGACCGGCTGATTGTGGAGCTGACGGAGTCGCAGGCGATCGAGAATGTCACGGCGACGCGGGAAATCTTTGCCGCCTTGAAAGGCATGGGCGTGCGGACGGCGATTGATGACTTCGGCGCCGGTTACACTTCCTTCAAGCATTTGCGCGGGCTTGATGTTGATTTGTTGAAGATCGATGGCGCGTTCGTCCAAAACATTGGCCGATCCGGCGATGACAGTTTCTTCGTGCGCACGCTGATCGATCTGGCGCAGCATCTCGGCATCGAGACGGTCGCCGAATGGGTTACGGATGAGGATGCTGCGCGCAAGCTTACGGCGTGGGGCGTGACCTATCTGCAAGGCGATTCGATCGCACCCGCCGCCGTTCCCGGCGGTGATCAGAAAAGGCGGATTTTGGCAGCCTGATCGTGAATCCTGCCAATTGCCGGTTCTGAATGGCGTTCCGATGCGCCTGCATTTCCCTTATGATGAAGGCGACCATGCTGACGCTGCTGCGCCTGAAAGAGATTGCCTACTGGGCCGCTGACCTCACGGAGGAGGAAGCGGACAAGGCGCGGCGCGGCATTGTCGAGAAAACTTACGGGCAGGGAACCTCGATTTGCCATCGCGGTGACATGCTCGACCAATGGACCGGTGTGGTGGACGGTCTTGTGCGGCTTGGTCTGGTTTCGCGTGAAGGGAAAGGCGCAACCCTGGCAGGCATGCGTAATGGTGTCTGGTTTGGAGAAGGCTCGCTGCTCAAGAATGAGCCGCGCCGCTATGATCTTGTCTGCCTGCGCGACACCCGTATGGCGCTTATGAACGGTTCCACCTTTAATTGGCTTTTTGAGCACTCCGCCGGGTTCAACCGCTTTCTCGTGCGGCAATTCAATGAGCGGCTGGGGCAATTCATAGGGCTGGCGGAATCGGACCGCACACTTGACGCCACGGGGCGCATCGCCCGCAACATCGCCTGGCTGTTTAACCCCGTGCTCTATCCCGGCGGCAGCATGACACTGGAAATCAGTCAGGAAGAGCTTGGTCTGCTTGCCGGCGTTTCCCGGCAATCCGCCAATCGCGCACTGCACGCGCTGAGCCAGCAGGGGCTTGTTTCGGTGCGGCATAATGCCATCACCATCAAGGATATGGCGAAGCTGTCGCAGTATGGATCATAAGCCGGCGCCACCAGCACCGCCCTTATACCAATCCTGATCATAAACCTTTGGGTTGATGTAAATTGCGGCAGTCGGCGCTTTGCGCACTCATGGCAACGCTAGGATGCAAATCGCCTTGCGTCTGTCAATCAGCCTCTTGTTTTAGGCACTTCAAGCTGCAATGAATTTGGCGCAGGGCTGGATCAACGGCCCGCAGCGACGTGATGCTTAGCATCGCGCGCCTGAATCAGCCGCCAAACCGAGCGGCGTTGAGGGAGATGCCCGTGGCGATTGATCATGCCGCAGCCGATGACACGTTTCCGAAGCTCATTGCCCGCAATGCGCGCGTGAGGCCGGCGCGCGTTGCCTATCGGCTGAAAGATCTCGGTATCTGGCAGCAATGGACTTGGGCAGAAGTCAACGACATCGTACGCGCCTATGCGGCGGGCTTGTCCAAACTGGGCGTGGGGATCGGCGACAAGGTCGCCATTATCGGATCGAACCGGCCCAAGCTCTATTGGACGATGGCGGCAGCGCAGGCGCTCAGCGCTATCCCCGTACCTGTCTATGCCGATTCCGTGGCTGAAGAAATGGCCTACGTGCTTGAGCATGCGGAGGCCAAGGTTGCTGCGGTCGAGGATCAGGAGCAGGTCGATAAAATCCTGTCGATCCAGGAAAAAACGCCGCTGCTCAAGCATATATTTTATGATGAGCCGCGCGGCCTGCGGGACTATGACCATACGCATCTGCATCATATCGACGAAGTGATTGCGGACGGGCGTGTGCTGCTGGCGGAACGCGATGTGCGTGAGTCGCTCGATGCCGCGATCGCTGCAGGAAAAGGCTCGGATATCGGTGTTTTCCTTTATACCTCAGGCACGACCGGCCGCCCCAAGGGCGTGATGCTAACCAATGATAATTTGCTCGGCGGTTCGCGCATGGGCATAGAATTCGACAGCCTGAACGAGAATGACGAGGTGATTGCCTATCTACCAATGGCGTGGGTGGGTGATCATATCTTTTCCTATACGCAGGCGATCATGGCCGGGTATTGCGTGAATTGTCCTGAAAGCGCGGAAACGGTTGTGGATGACCGGCGCGAAATTGGGACATCCTACGCCTTTGCGCCGCCGCGCGTTTTCGAAAACATGCTGACGCTGACAATGGTGCGCATGGAAGACGCCAGCCCGCTCAAGCGGAAGGTTTTTCACCATTTCATCGGGCATGCGAAAAAATGGGGCGAGAAAATCCTCAACAAGGAAAATGTACCGCTGGGCGCGAAGCTCAAGTATAAACTCGGTGACATCCTTGTTTATGGACCGCTGCGCAATCGCTTTGGCCTGACGAACATCAAAACCGGATACACCGCTGGTGAGGCGATCGGCCCGGAGATATTCGGGTTTTTCCGTTCCATCGGCGTCAATCTCAAGCAGCTTTATGGCCAGACGGAAGCAGCGGTCTATATCACGATGCAGCCGGACGGCGCGATCAAGACTGATACGGTTGGGCCTCCGGCGCCAAATGTAGAAATCAAGATCGCCGAGAATGGCGAGGTGCTTTACCGATCGCCCGGCGTGTTCCTCGGATACTACAAGGATCCGGACAAAACTGCGGAGACCAAGACAGCCGATGGTTTTGTGCATTCCGGTGATGCCGGGTTTTTTGACAAGAATGGCCATCTCAAAATCATCGACCGGGCGAAAGATGTCGGCCAGTTGAAGGATGGCGCGCTGTTCCCGCCAAAATATGTCGAGAACAAGCTGAAATTCTATCCGAATATCAAGGAAGCCGTCGCGTTCGGGCAGGGACACGATTATGTCGCTTGCTTCATCAACATCGATCTCGTCGCGGTCGGTTCATGGGCCGAACGCAACAATGTCATTTATTCCTCCTATCAGGAACTGGCCGGTCATCCCGATGTGTATGCGATGATCGAGAAGCATGTCGAAGAGGTGAATGCATCGCTGGCGTCGGAACCGAATATGGGCGGCGCACAGATTAAGCGGTTCCTGATCCTTCATAAGGAGCTTGATGCCGATGATGGTGAGCTGACGCGCACGCAGAAGGTGCGCCGCGGTTTCATCGCTGATCGTTACAGCCCATTGGTGACGGCGCTGTATGACGGGTCCACGCAGGCGGATATTTCCACTGAGGTGACATTTGAAGATGGCCGCAAGGGCGTGATCGCTGCGCGCGTGCAAGTTCGTGATGTCAAAACATTTGCGCCAAATGTGCGGCTGGAGGCGGCAGAGTGATTTCTCAAGCGCAACCCATCGAAAAAGGCGATGAATTGCTGGCCGTGCAGAATGTCTCGCTGCGCTTTGGCGGTGTGCGCGCCATCACCGATGTCTCCTTCAATATCAAGAAGGGTGAAATCCGCGCGATCATCGGTCCGAACGGCGCCGGCAAGACCTCGATGCTGAATTGCATCAACGGATTTTATCATCCGCAGGAAGGTTTTATTACGTTCAAGGGACAGCGGCGGGCCAAAATGCGGCCCCATGTGGCAGCGACGCAGGGTATTGCGCGCACCTTTCAGAACGTGGCCCTGTTCAAGGGCATGTCCACGCTCGACAACATCATGGTCGGGCGGACGCTGAAAATGCGGCAGCCGATTATCTGGCAGGCGTTGCGCCACGGTCCGGCCATGAATGAAGAAATCGCACACCGGCGCGTCGTCGAAGATATTATCGATTTTCTGCAGATTCAGCACATCCGCAAAGTTCCAGTGGGAAAATTACCCTATGGTCTGCAGAAGCGCGTCGAGCTTGCGCGGGCGCTGGCGATGGAGCCTGAGCTGCTGCTGCTGGATGAACCCATGGCAGGCATGAACCTCGAAGAGAAAGAGGACATGTGCCGCTTCATTCTCGATGTGAACAACCAGTTTGGCACCACGATCGCGCTCATCGAGCACGATATGGGCGTTGTCATGGATCTCTCCGATCGGGTCGTCGTTCTGGAGTATGGCCAGAAAATTGCCGACGGTACGCCCGCCGAAGTAAAATCAGACAGCCGTGTCATTGATGCCTATCTCGGCGTCGGACATTAGGAAAAGAGCGATGACGGATGTAACTTTGTCTTCCCCGAAGCCGTTCCGCCTGACGCCAGGACAGTGGGTGCTTGTCGCCATTGGCGGGCTTGCGCTGATCCTTACGATGCTTGGTATGGGCGGGGTGCTCGACAAGAGCGGCATTGCCTACAAGGCTTTGATCGATCCGTTCGTGCAGATGTGGGAATTGCCTGATCTGTTCGTGCAAACCTTGTGGGAAGGCCTCGTTGGCGGCGTGCTCTATGCGCTGATTGCGCTGGGCTTCGTGCTGATCTTCAAGGCATCCGGCGTCTTCAATTTTGCGCAGGGTATCATGGTGGTTTTTGCGGCGCTGACGCTCGTGGGCACTTATGCCAAGCTCGCCAGCATTGGATTTTCGGGCCACGCCGCCGCATTTATTGCTCTGATCGTGGCTGTTGGTATCATGTATTTATTGGCGCAGGTGGTGGAGCGCGTGGTTTTGCGCCCTTTGGTCAATCAGCCAGACATTATTCTGTTCATGGCGACATTTGGCCTCACCTATCTGTTAATTGGCATCGGCGAATCTGTGTTTGGCGGAGAAAGCAAACGGATGATCGCGGATGAATTGTTCCTTCCAAAGGGTGCCATAGATCTCAATATTCTAGGCGGCCGCGTCACAATCCAAAAACTTGATGTTGCCGCTGCCGTCATTGCAACGATTATGATCGCGTCGCTGGCGGCCTTTTTCCAATACACACGCATTGGACGTGCATTGCGGGCGGTGGCGGACAGCCATAAGGCTGCCCTTTCGGTTGGCATCTCGCTCAATCAGATCTGGGTGATTGTCTGGTTCACGGCAGGCGTCGTTGCGCTGATTACAGGTATCATGTGGGGCGCACGTTCAGAGGTATCCTTCAACCTCCAGACTGTCGCTCTGAAAGCTCTGCCAGTGCTGATCCTTGGTGGCTTCACATCAATTCCGGGCGCCATCGTCGGTGGATTGATCATCGGCATTGGTGAAAAGATTGGCGAATTTTACTGGGGGCCATTGGTTGGCGGCGCGATTGAATCGTGGCTTGCCTATGTCATTGCCCTTGGCTTCCTGCTGTTCCGGCCACAAGGCCTGTTCGGCGACAAGATCATCGAACGAATCTGACGGAGTGATCTGACGTGCTGTATCGCGAGGCAGGCCAGTACAAGACAAACTATGTGGCTGATGCCGCCGTTTTCCCTCTCCGGCAAGACCGCATCGGCATCGCTGTCATATTATTTGTTGCGGCTGTCATTATACCGATGTTTGCGTCGGATTTCTTCATCTCCACGGTGATGATTCCGTTTCTCGTGTTTTCGCTCGCTGCGATCGGCCTCAACATCCTGACGGGGTATACCGGCCTGATCTCGCTTGGCACGGGCGCATTCATGGGCGTTGGCGCCTATGCCTGTTATAAGCTCACCACCATTTTCCCCGGCGTGAATATCATCATCTGGATCATCGCTTCCGGACTTTTCGCTGCTGCTGTTGGTGTTATTTTTGGATTGCCGAGCCTGCGCATCAAAGGATTTTATCTTGCTGTCGCAACACTAGCCGCCCAGTTCTTTCTGCAATGGAGCTTTGTGCGTATTCCCTGGCTTTACAATTACAATGCGTCTGGTGCGATCGAAGTGCCGCGGCGTGATTTATTTGGGCTGCCGATCACGGGCCCCAATGCCACGCCAGAGGTGCGCTACATGGTTCTCCTCGCCATTGTTGTGTTGATGACATGGCTCGCATCCAATCTGATTCATGGTCGGCTGGGCCGGATGTGGATGGCTGTGCGCGATATGGACATTGCGGCTGAGCTTATGGGTATTCGCCTGCTGCCGACCAAGCTGCTATCTTTTGCGATTTCGTCATTCTTTGCTGGCGTTTCCGGCGCCTGCATGATGTTTCTTTGGTATGGTGGCGGGGAAGCAAATGACGCCTTCAACATCAATCAGAGCTTTCTGATCCTGTTCATGGTGATCATCGGTGGGCTGGGATCGCTGATCGGTTCGTTTTTTGGCGCGGCTTTTATCTCGGGATTGCCGACCTTGCTGAAATTTGGCCTTCCCGCCATCGGGATTCCCCTGACGGGTGCGACGGCTGAACATCTCACGCACATCCTTGTCGGGACGCTGATCATCTTTTTTCTGATTGTCGAGCCACACGGGTTAGCGCGGCTCTGGCAAATTTTGAAACAGAAATTGCGCGTCTGGCCATTTCCTTACTGATATGGCGATGCGCGTATTAACCGGCCAAAATAAGGCCGCACAGACGACGGGCGGGGAAAGATCGCTCGCTTATCTCATGCAACGGAGGAATCGCATGAAACTGAAAACTTGGCTCATGGGCGCCGCAGCGGCGACACTGGTTACAGGCGCATTGCCTGTGGCGCAGGCTTCGGCGCAGGAAATCTATTTCCCGCTTCTCACATATCGCACGGGACCGTTCGCAACATCGGGTGTTCCCATTGCCAATGGCATGCACGATTATTTGCGCATGCTGAATGAGCGTGACGGCGGTATCGGCGGTGTAAAAATCAACATCGAGGAATGCGAAACCGGGTATGACACCAAAAAAGGCGTTGAGTGCTATGAAGCGCTGAAGGGCAAAGGCCCGGCATTGGTCAACCCATATTCGACCGGCATCACGCTCCAGCTCATTCCCAAGGCTGCCGTCGACAAGGTGCCGATTTTGTCGATGGCCTATGGGCTTTCAGCCTCTGCGGATGGTTCGGTGTTCCCGTGGGTTTTTAATCCGCCCGTGACCTACTGGGATGGCGC
>JBOFFO010000636.1:0-1545 GCA_051648665.1 Beijerinckiaceae bacterium
ATCATGGTCGCCGCACTGGCGGCCATTTTTGTTCTGGCGCTGGGCGCATTGCTGCGGGCGGGAGAGCGCGCCGACTGGGTTTTTCTTGCCAGCGATTATGTGCGTCGTCTGCTGGTCAGCGGATTTGTGCAGGCAGCGCTGTCCACTGCGCTGTCAATTTTATGCGGCGCGCTGCTGGCGCTGGCGCTGATGCGGTTGGGAGAAGGCGCGGCGCGGCGCATGGCTCTGGGTCTGCTGGCTGCTATGGCGGCGATGCCGGCCATCGTTCTGATTTTCGCGCTCGTGGCCGTATTCGGACGCAGCGGCTGGCTGGCGCAGATATTTGTGGGTGGAGCTGGTCATGATTTTTCGATCTACGGGCTGCACGGCATCATCGTTGCCCACGGGGCGTTGAATACGCCACTGGCGGCGCGGATGTTTCTGCATGCCCTGCAGAATGCGCCGGGCGAGCCGATGCGGCTGGCGGCGATGCTGCGGTTTTCGCCGGTGGACATATTTCGCCATTGTGACTGGCCCGCGATGAAGCCGGTGCTACCGGGCATGGTTACGCTGATTTTTCTGCTCTGCTTCACCAGCTTCGCCATTGTGCTGGCGCTGGGCGGCGGGCCGCGCAACGCCACGCTGGAAGTGGCGATTTATGAGGCGCTGCGGATCGAAGCGGATTTTGCGCGCGCGGCGCTGCTCGCCTTTCTGCAAATTGCCATCACCTCAGCCATCGTGTTTGCGGCAGGCTGGTCCATCGTTCCGCCGCCGCCCGCTGCGGGGGATGGCCGCGTTGTAGCGCGCCCGGATCAGCGGTCGCGTGGCGTGCGTCTGATCGATGCGGCGGTGCTTGGCGCTGCGGCTTTGTTTTTTGCAACGCTGATGCTTGCTGCATTGCAGAGCATCGGGCGTTTGCCGCAGTTGATCGATGCCGATGTCATCAGGGCGATGCGCACAAGCCTGCTCATTGGCGCGCCTGCCGCGCTGCTCAGCGTTGGCATGGCGCTGGCGATTGCGTTCGCGGCGCGGCATGCGCAGTTCCGGCTGCGCCGCAGGGGTTTCGCGCTCGCGCATAGCGCCGTGCCGCTGGCAGCGATTGCCGCGCCGCCTTTTGCGCTGGCTGCCGGATTTTATCTGTTGCTACGCCCGCTGATCGATCCGGTGTGGCTCGGATTTTTCATCGTGCCGCTGATTAACGGGCTGACCGCGCTGCCCTTTGTCTATCGCCTGCTCGAATCGCCGCTGATGGCGGTGGAAGCGCGCTATGGCCTGATCGGCGCGCATCTCGGCGTGCAGGGCATGAACCGTTTTATTCTGATCGACTGGCCGGCGGTGAAACGTCCGCTGATCGCGGCTTTTGTGCTGGCGTTTGCCCTCTCGCTCGGTGATTTCGGCGTGGCCGCCCTGTTCGGCGGCGCGGAATTCCGCACGCTGCCCTTGCTGTTGCATGAGCGGCTCGGCAGCTACCGGATCGAGGAGGCTGGTGCGGTGGCGGCGCTGCTGATGCTCGCAGTGCTGGCGCTGGGTCTTGCAGCGGAAAAATTATCGGCGGACAAATAAATC
>JBOFFO010000637.1:0-1600 GCA_051648665.1 Beijerinckiaceae bacterium
AGAGAGACTAACTGCCTGAAGTCAAGTCACTCCGCCGTTGGAACGGCCTGCGCTGCACTCGCCTCACGCACCGGCGCGTCTTTCAGCCGCGAACCGATGACCTTCACGATCTGCGGCGCCTCGGCAAATGTGCCGTGCCGGAAATAATCGCTGCCATCGCGGCTGCCGGTCATGTCATAGACGCGCACGCCAAGCGCAGTCACCGCTTCCCGGTGCTCCTTGTTGGCAAGGTCAAGCGCGCCAACGCGCGCGCGCTGGCCGGCAATGCGCGATGATACGGCAAGCGCACGGTCATCGCTGGCAACAAACAGCGAGATGTGATCGGCTTTGCCCAAGCGTGCAATTTGACTTTGGAACACGTCGAGATCGAGATCCGGCGCTGCCAGCATCACGGAACCGATTTTTCCGCCGAGATTGCCACGCCCGCCGATGGCGGCCTGGCGCAGGGATTCCATCGCCAGCCAGGTGCCCATGGAATGGGCGAGCACATGCACGCGGCCCACATCGGGATTGGCGCCAAGCTCCACCAGCAACCCTTCGAGCGCATCGCGCGACGCCGTTGCGCCTTCCTTGTCCGCACCATAGCCCCACAGGCTCTGCTGCGAGGGCCATGAGAACAACACCGGCAGCCCGTTGAAGCCGGTATCCTCGACAATCTGCGCCAAGCGGAACGACGCTTCCTCGCGGGAATTGTTAAAGCCGTGCACGAACACAAGCACATCGCGGCCAAGCCCCTGCTTGCCGGCAATTTCCTGCGTCACCGCGCCGGTCACGTCCGAATGGTCAAGAGTCTTCAGTCGCTGGACCGTAAAATGACGGCCGGGCGATTCAGGTGTGATGGTGGGCCGCTCGATCACGCCGGGCCTGTGGCCGGGTGGCACGGTGACACGAATTTGCGAGAATTTGGCGCGCCCGCCTTTTGATCCGCTTTCCGGCCTTGTCGAGGCCACGAGGATTGGAACCGCTCGCGCTTCCTTGGTCGGTCCCAAGACAGAACTGGCCGTTGCTTTCAGGCCTGAACCGACTCCATCCAGGGTGGGCATGCAGCCGCCGAGGGCGGCGGCCAGCGCGGCAGCGAAGGTGCACCGGCGCAGCGGTAGTGACAGGTCAAGCGTGAAAGTTCCGCGCACGGGCTGCGTCTCTCTTTATTCGGGCCCGGCGTGCACCGAATCCGTGAACAATATGTAAGCGCTTGTGGTAAATGACGGCGTGAGAGCGCAGCTTTTCGCCCCGGAACATGGCACGGATGTGGCTCAGCCAACAAAAAAGCGGCGCTGACGCGCCGCTTCCTGTCCAGCCGCAGCCGATTACCACCAGTTTCGGGAATGGCCCCAGCCATAACCGCGATGCCAGTGCGCCCAGCGGCGGCGCCACGGCGGCGGCCCATCGAATCGGCCATGACGCTCATATCGGTAGGTGCGCGGATAACCTGACATCCGGTCAGCATCGCGATGGAGGTATCCATGATGATACCCATTCCCGCGGTAACCATCGCGCTCCCATGCACCGGCGGGTGCGGCAAAGGTTGCGAGCGCCACCGCCACAACGCCCGCCATCACGCTGGTCCTGATCATCCCAATCTCCCTGCCGGGTGCGGCCC
>JBOFFO010000638.1:0-3302 GCA_051648665.1 Beijerinckiaceae bacterium
GTGGCCCGCGGCGCCCACCCAAAAGGACATCGATCACGCCATAGACAAGATTTGAATCGACAGACAGAAGCCCATAATTATCCCACTCATGGGCTTTAAACACCAGCAAGACTGAGGGGAGAGGAATTGAATTGATATAGTCACCGAAGCGAACTGATGTGATATTATTTATCGTTATTTCTACGGTATCAGAGAAAAAGTTTCGCAGCGATGTGGTCAAAAGGCGCACAAGCCTGTCGAACACGATTTCGAGCATAGGCAGGCGTTCATATGAAACCATCGCAGAATCAACGATGGCGCGAATACCAGTCTGTCGCTTGGCATTCACATCGTCACTGGAGAAGCCAAGCAGATTATCGATTTCATCCTGGTTCAGTAGGCGATCGACGGTATCGTTTTCTTCCTCAGTCGCTGGTGGCGCCGATACCAAGGACTCCCATGCCTCGGCCATGCCTCCAGATGCGGCCTGATCTTCTGTTTTTTGATCGTCGGGAGCACTCATTATACTTCTCAACTACGCGCTGCCAGTGCCTGATATAACTGTTGGTAATGATGGCAGAAGCCGTCACTGCAGGAGTACTTCCTTGAAGAGCACCGCGTCGACTTTTGCAGGATATACAGCAATGTTTACCCGCTTTAACAGCTCTTCTCTGAGTCGATACATGGCTGAGGAGCCGTCGATTTCGTTGGCTCTCAGTTCGCGCATATAGGTTTGAAAAGCATCCTCAATGCGTGGAACCAACGGTTGAATTTCAGTCGTCAACTTTGGATCCGACACTTCAAGCGCGATTTTTAGTTTCAGGAAGTTTGTACGCTGCTCTTGCCCTTGCGATGCCGCGAGATTGATTGTCATCTCTTTCAGCTCGACAAAAGCGACCTTTTTCTGCGGCTGCGCCTTATTCGCTGCATCCGTGAGGGTCTCTGCAGGCTTGCGCGCGAACATGAACCAGCCGCCCGCACCGGCTCCTGCCAGCAAAACGGCTGCCGCGATCATGATCAGCTTTTTCTTGCTGCCTTTGCTATGGTTGGCGCCTTCTGCGCCATCATCTGCAGCCTGTTTTTTCTTGGCCATGTTTCTGAAAACCGCGCCCTGACGTCCAGACATCTGTCCGGTCCCTGTCACTTTGGCCTTGTATGGTTAACGTGGCGTTAAACCCGGCAAAGTTTGCCGGGCCGATGTTGCCGTCGGCATGCGCTGTCATCGGAGACCCGGCGGCACGAAACATGTAACACGTTGATATATAATATATAAGGCCTTTTAACCATACTTGGCACAGGCCATGCACGGCATGCGGCGCAGGAGCGGTAAACGCCGAAGGGCGCGATCTCGCATCTGGTTAGAGAGGAACGGTCCGATGGAGAATACGCTACTGGTTGGCTTATCACGCCAGATTGCGCTCGCACGCGAAGCCGACATTCTCGCTAACAATGTTGCGAACGTTGCGACGACCGGGTTCAAGCGCCGGGATGTGCGCTTCATGGAATACCTCATGCCGGTGGCAAGGGGCGATGCCTTCAAACCTGCGGACAAGCGGATTTCCTATGTGCAGGAGCGTGGGACTGGCCTCGATGTTTCCCAAGGCGCAGTCGAGCGCACGGGCAATCCGCTCGACATTGCGATGCGCGGCAATACCTTTCTTGCGGTGCAAACACGCTCAGGCGAGCGTTATACGCGCGATGGGGCGCTCAACCTCAATGCGCGCGGCGAGGTGGTGACATCAGCAGGCGATGTCGTGCTGGGTGAGAGCGGCCCGATCGCGTTTTCACCTCAGGAAGGCCGCATCGAAATTGCCGCTGATGGCACTGTCAGTTCTTCGCAAGGTGTTCGCGGACGGCTGAAGCTCATGCGGTTTGATAATCCAAATCTGGCGCTGCGGAACGAAGGCGACAATCTATATTCTGCTATTCGCCCAGGTGTACCGATTGACAAAGACGGTGGCGTAGTGCCTGGCGCACTTGAAAAATCGAATGTCAAGCCAGTGATTGAAATGAGCCGCTTGATCGAAGTTTCCCGTGCCTACCAGTCGATAGCCGGCATGATCCAGCGCGTTGACGAGTTGCGCCGTAGCGCAATCCAGAAATTGGCTGATGTACCTGCGTAACTTGCACAAGGAATAACGTGAGATGCGTGCTCTCTATACAGCTTCAACAGGCATGGCTGCTCAAGAATTGAATGTGCAGGTCATTTCCAACAACATCGCTAATCAGCGAACCACAGGATACAAGCGTCAGCGGGCCCAGTTTCAGGATTTGCTCTATGATCACCAGAGGCGCGTTGGCACGACGACCTCCGATCAAGGAACACTTGTCCCGGCCGGCATATCGATAGGCTCGGGTGTAAAAACGGCATCAACCGCGCGCGTCATGACGCAAGGCACAATCAACCCGACAGAAAAAGAGTATGATCTGGCCATTCGCGGCGAAGGATTTTTTCGGATACGCCTGCCCGATGGTCGCGCTGCCTATTCGCGTGACGGCAGTTTCAATCTCGACGCACAGGGACAGCTTGTCACGCATGACGGGTATATCGTGGAGCCCGGCATCACTGTGCCAAACAATGCGCGCAGCATAACTGTCAATCAACAGGGCTTGGTTCAGGCGACGGTTCCTGGGCAAACTGCGCCGCAGGACATCGGCTCTATTCAGCTTTCGCGTTTCGTTAACAAGGCTGGCCTCGAATCGATCGGCGATAATCTCTACGTCGAAACTGCTGCCTCCGGGCCTGCTATTGAAGGTGCGCCACAGTCCGAAGGCTTTGGCAATTTGCAGCAAGGCTATCTCGAAGAGTCAAATGTGAATGCTGTTACCGAGATTGCGACACTGATTGCTGCACAGCGAGCCTATGAAATGAATGCCAAAGTCATCACTGCCGCTGATCAAATGATGCAGTCGACGACAAGCATGTTCAGGAATTAAGGTCTAAGGAAGCACCCATGCGTTTGAACCTTGCCCGATCTATTGCACTGTTTGGCTTTTTTGCGGGTGCAAGTATATTGTCCATCATAAAGGCGGATGCGCAGCAGCGGCCGGCATTGCGCGAGCATGCCGTTGTGAGCGGCGATGTGGTTACACTCGGCGATCTGATTACTGATGCGGGCATCCATGCTGGGCGTGCATTGTTTCGCGCACCAAGGATTGGTGATCGCGGTACGATACAGGCCAGCCGGGTTATTGCTGCGGCTCAGGAAGCCGGTCTCGGCGAAATTGATATGCGCGGCCTGTATCAGATTACCGTTGAGCGGGCCGTTCGCAGGATATCCCGTCAGGAAATCGAACAGGCTGTTGTTCAGGAAATTGCGGGT
>JBOFFO010000639.1:0-2497 GCA_051648665.1 Beijerinckiaceae bacterium
GGCTTGGCTTGAACTGAAAATCCCGCCACCCCTTGTTGTCGCTGCGGCAGCGGGACTGCTTTGGCTGGCTGATCTGGGTTGGCCGGGCTTTGGCCGGCCGGCGGCAGCATGGCGTTGGGCGGGCATTGGCATTCTCGCCTCTGCGGGTCTCGCCCTTGATGCGACGGCGGCGTGGCGATTCATCCGCGCCCGCACCACCATCCTGCCCATGAACCCGGCCCGCACACAGGCGCTGGTGACCGGCGGCCTCTACCGGTTCAGCCGCAACCCGATGTATCTTGGCCAGACCCTGCTGCTGGCCGCCTTCGCCCTCTGGCTCGGCCATGCGGTGGGCTTGATCGCGGTCCCCGCCTTCATGGCCTATCTGACCCGGTTCCAGATCGTGCCGGAGGAGCGCATCCTCGCGGCGCGCTTCCCGGCAGACTATGCAGCCTATCGCGCCCGCGTGCGCCGCTGGCTGTAAATCTCAGAGCTCCGCTGCAATTGCCTTGCCGGCCTCCACCGTCGAAGCCTTGCCACCCAAATCGCGCGTGCGCGGCGCGGACGAGGCCAGCGTCCGCTCGATGGCCGCAACGATGGCTTTTCCCGCCTCCGCTTCGCCGAGATGATCCAGCATCAGCGCCGCCGACCAGATTTGCCCGATGGGGTTGGCGATGCCCTGCCCGGCAATATCGGGCGCCGAGCCATGCACCGGCTCGAACAGGGACGGGAATTTTCGCTCCGGATTGATGTTGCCCGACGGCGCGATGCCGATGGTGCCGGTGCAGGCCGGCCCCAGATCGGACAAAATATCGCCGAACAGGTTCGACGCCACCACCACATCGAATTTCTGCGGGTTGAGCACGAAATGCGCAGTGAGAATATCGATGTGATACTGGTCCCATGTCACATCCGGATAATGCTTCGCCATTTCCTTCACCCGCTCGTCCCAATAGGGCATGGTAATGGCGATGCCGTTTGATTTCGTCGCCGACGTGACATGCTTGCGCGGACGCTTGCGCGCCAGTTCAAACGCGAATTTCAGGATGCGGTCGGTACCGTGGCGGGTGAACACCGACTCCTGCACAACAAATTCCCGGTCCGTGCCGGCGAACATGCGCCCGCCGACCGATGAATATTCGCCCTCGGTATTCTCGCGCACCACAAAGAAATCAATATCGCCGGGCTTGCGGTTGGCGAGCGGGGCCGGCACGCCCGGCATCAGCTTCACCGGGCGCAGGTTCACATACTGGTCGAATTCGCGCCGGAAGAGAATGAGTGAATTCCACAGCGAGACATGGTCAGGGATTTTCGCCGGCCAGCCCACCGCGCCGAAAAAGATCGCGTCATGCTGGCCGATCTGTTCCTTCCAGTCCTCGGGCATCATGCGCCCATGTTTTTCGTAGTAATCGTAGGAGGAAAAATCAAACGTATCCAGTTCAAGAGAAAATCCGAAGCGCGACGCGGCCTTTTCCAGCACCCGCAGGCCCTCCGGCACGGTTTCCTTGCCGATGCCATCACCGGCAATAACAGCGATGCGGTATTTGCGATTGGTCGCCTGACTCATGATAGTGGTCCGTCCCTGAAAAAAATCTCGAACTGTTCTGCCACCCTATCGGGCAGTTGCTCGGCCAGATAGTGCCCACCCGGCAAGGCTGACCCGCGCACATCCCTCGCCCGCTCACGCCACAGCGCCAGCGCATCAAAGCAATGGTCGATAGCGCCGTCGCGACCCCACAGCACCAGCAGCGGGCAATCGAGCTTGCGACCGCCATCCGCATCATCATGGGCGATGTCGATGGTCGCGCCGGCGCGATAATCTTCGCAGCTCGCATGGATGGCGGCGGGATCGCGGAAGCAGGCGAGATAATCCGCCAGCGCATCGGGATGAAAATATTGCAGGTCCGCCGGGCGGCGGCTTGTCCAGTAAAAATCCGGATCGGCTTCGATCATCCGCTCCGGCAATGGCGCGGGCTGAATCAGGAAAAACCAGTGCCAATAGCGCCGCGCAAACGCATCGCCCGTGTCGCGATACATCTCGCGTGTCGGCGCAATGTCGAGCAGCGCCATCTTTTTCACCCGCTGCGGATGATCGAGGCCAAGCCGGTGCGCCACGCGCGCGCCGCGATCATGCGCGCCGACGAAAAAGGTCTCATGCCCCAGCGCTGACATCAACGCCGCCATGTCCGCCGCCATCGCGCGCTTGGAATAAGGCGCATGATCGGCCGCGCTCGGCGGCTTGCCCGAGCGGCCATAGCCGCGCAGGTCGGCGCAGACCACGGAAAAGCGTTCCGCCAGCCGCGGCGCAATGCGGTGCCACATCGCATGGGTCTGCGGATAGCCGTGCAACAGCAGCAGGGGCGGCCCGCTGCCGCCGGTCCGCACATGGATCGTTGTGCCCGGCACAGGCACATCGCAGGTGGTGAAGCCGGGAAACAGGGCAGCGAGCGGATCAATTTGGCGCATGGCCCATGCGCCAGAAAATACCCGATCCCGTCAAGCGCCGCCGCTCAGAGCA
>JBOFFO010000640.1:0-3671 GCA_051648665.1 Beijerinckiaceae bacterium
GAAGTTGCCCGGCAAGGGTCCATCCGGCGCGCTGCGGCAACGCTGAATATCGCTGCGAGCGCCATCAATCGCCACATCCTCAATCTTGAAGCTGATATGGGTACGCCGCTGTTTGATCGGGTGAAGGGCGGTATGCGGCTGACTGTGGCTGGCGACCTGCTCCTGCGGCACATCATTAACACATTGCATGATTTTGACCGCGTGCGGGCGGACATGGACAAGTTGCGCTCGGCGCGTACGGGGCACATTCGTATTGTGGCGGTGGATTCCCTTCTGGTGGATTTTCTGCCCCGTGCTATCGAGCGGTTCGTGATCGATTTTCCCGCTGTGAATTTCACCGTTCACGCTGCGCAGCCGACTGATGTGACGTCCTCCCTTCTTGAGGGAAATGCCGATCTCGGCTTCACCTTCGTGGGCCAACTGCCGGCCCACCTGCGTTACCTGGCGGACACATCCGCACCGATCGGGGCTGTGATGCGCTCGGATCATCCGCTTGCGGGACAATCTGTTATTGATCTGGCAGCGGTGCAGGCTTATCCCGTCCTCAGCCAGTCTGGTCCTTTACCGCGCGGCGCGGATTCTGATGCCTCTTTCACGCGTTTCAAGGAATCGCTTTCCCCCCGCCTGCAATCCAACTCGATCCAGATGATCAAACTGGCGGTGATGCTTAATATGGGGATCGCTTTTTTTACGCGATTGGGGTTTTTGAAGGAAATTGCAGATGGCGAGATTGTTTGGAGACCACTGAATTCGCGCGGTGTTAGTGCGCTGCGTATCGGACTTATCGCTTCATCAACGCGCGAACTCAGCGAACCGGCACAACATTTCTCGCGCCAACTGATAGGTGACATCAAACGATATCTGGGGCCGTCGGACTGAGACTTCTCTGAAAGACCACTCAGCGCATAGGCGTTGAGATTCCTCAGAAAATCGCTGAAGCGGCCTGACCAGACCGACATGATCGTCACGGATCGACTGGTATCCTACGGAGCCGCATTGAAGCAGATCGGCACCGTCGCCAAACGCGAGGTCGGCCGTTGGTTGAACAATCGTGCAGAAAATTCCCACCAGCCATTCCGACGACGATAATGGGCCATGCTCCGTTTCCGGCGCATGCGAAGTCTCCAGAAATTCGCCGCAGTCCACGGCTTTATTCAAACCAATTCGCTTCGCGGACCTTGGGTTCAATCAGGAAGGCACCCTTATCAGCCGGCAGCTTCGCGAAATCAGGCGCTGCGCTCTGATGCCAGAATTGTACCATGGCGCGCACGCAACGTGCGGCGGCAGCGGCGGGAGCTGGAGAAGGTTCGACATCAGGCCTATTCTCTCCGCCAGCGTCTGCTCTCACGGCAAGGCTTCTCATCTCATCGGTGGCTTTTTCCCGTCCGCATTGATCCGCGTGATCAATGAGCCGCTGCAACCAGTGTCACGGGCGAGATTGCGGACCAGACACCTATCGGCTGAAATGCGGCAAGGCCGCCGGCTATCACCAAGGATTAAGCCCTATGCAGTTCCATCTCAACGGATTCCGGCCCGGTGATCCGGATGTTGCGCCGGATGCGGACCATGCTGCATCCACCGGTGGTTTCGATCCCCTGCCGGATGCGGTGGATGTGTTGATTATAGGCTGCGGGCCTGCCGGGCTGACGCTGGCCGCGCAGCTCTCCGCCTTTCCTGACATCAAGGTCTGCATCGTCGATCAGAAGTCCGGCCCGCTGCAGCTGGGGCAAGCGGACGGCATTGCCTGCCGCACGCTGGAAATGTTTGCCGCCTTCGGCTTTGACTCCCGCGTGCTGCGTGAATCCTGCTGGATCACCGAAACCGTGTTCTGGCGGCCCGATCCGGCCAACCGGCAGCATGTGTTGCGCCACGGCATTGTTCAGGATGTCGAGGACGGGCTTTCGCCGCAGCCGCATGTCATCCTCAATCAGGCGCGCGTGCATGATTTTTATCTCGACATCATGCGCCATTCCGCCAGCCGGCTTCAGCCGCATTATGCCCGCCGCCTGACATCGCTGGGGGTCACCGGTGACGGTTCACCGGCAAACACCCATCCCGTGACAGCAACGTTGACATGGGCTGAAGGCGAACGCGCCGGACAGACAGAAACCATCAGGGCGCGCTATGTCGTCGGCTGCGATGGCGCGCGCAGCAACGTGCGCCAATCCATCGGACGCGTGCTGAAGGGCGATGCCGCCAATCAGGCCTGGGGCGTGATGGATGTTCTGGCGGTGACGGATTTTCCCGATATTCGTAAGAAAGCGCTCGTGCAGTCCGATAGCGAAGGCACGCTGCTGATTATTCCGCGCGAAGGCGGCTATCTCGTGCGGATTTATGTCGAACTCGACAAGCTGCGGGCGGACGAGCGTGTATCAGCCCGGAATATTACACTGGAGCGGCTGATCGCTGCGGCGCAGCGGATTTTCCAGCCCTACAGCTTCAACGTCAAAGAGGTGCCGTGGTGGTCGGTCTATGAAATCGGCCAGCGCCTCACCGACAAGTTCGACGATACGCCTGATGCCGAGGGCGTTACGCATCATCCACGTATTTTTATTGCCGGCGATGCCTGTCACACACACAGCCCGAAAGCGGGGCAGGGCATGAATGTATCCATGCAGGACGCCTTCAATCTGGGCTGGAAGTTGGCGGCGGTGTTGCGCGGCCTCAGCCCCGCCGCGTTGTTGCAAACCTATTCGCAGGAGCGCCACGCCATCGCCAAGGAGCTGATCGATTTTGACCGCGAATGGGCGGCCATGCTGAGCGCGCCGCTGAAAAAATCACCCGATGACCATGACGGCATAGATCCGGCTGCGGTGCAGCGCTATTTCGTGCAGCATGGCCGCTACACCGCCGGCACGGCAACGCGCTACAAGCCCGCGATGCTGACGGCAGAGCCAACCCATCAGGCGCTGGCGCCGGGTTTCCAGATCGGCACGCGGTTTCATTCCGCACCGGTGGTGCAGCTCTCTGACGCCAAGCCCGTTGATCTCAGCGCCGCGACAACGAAGGCGGACGGGCGCTGGCGTCTGTTCCTGTTTGCCGGTGAGCAGGACCCGGACGGGCTTAGCTCCCCTTTGCGCCTGCTGTGCAACCATCTTGCCCATGCCGCAGATTCACCCGTGCTGCGCTATACGCCGCCGGACGCCGACATCGACGCGGTGATCGATGTGCGCGCAGTCTTTCAACAGAACCACCGGGATCTCGCTCTCGAAAACATGCCCGCGCTGCTGTTGCCGCGGAAAGGCCGCTACGGCCTGATCGATTATGAAAAAATATTCTGCCCGGATTTCAAGGCCGGCGCGGATATTTTCGCCATGCGCGGCATCAACCGCAGCACCGGGTGCATCGTCGTTGTCAGGCCCGACCAATATATCGGCCACATCCTGCCGCTTGACGGGTTTGCGGCGCTCGCGTCGTATTTTGCACCGTTTATGCGGGCGCAGCGTTAGGATCGATATTTTAGCGTGGCCTGATTGCCAGCGGCAGCGCGCCAAACAGGCCGCTATCACCGCCCAATCGCGCCTGCTCGATTGACAGTAATTTTATTTTTGTCTCGATGCCGCCGAAGGCGGAAAAACCGCCGAGCTTGCCATTGGCCGCGACCACGCGGTGGCAGGGAATGAGCGGTGGAAACGGGTTGGCCCCCATGGCTTGCCCGACGCGGCGGGCGT
>JBOFFO010000641.1:0-4108 GCA_051648665.1 Beijerinckiaceae bacterium
CAATGCAAAGCCTGTCGCGAGGGCCGTGATAATCTCTGCGAAGATGTGCGCGGCATCATGGGCTTTCACATCGACGGCTTTGGCCGCGAGTTGATGAACCGGCCAGCGCGATTGCTCATTCCTGTGCCGGCGGGTGTTAGTTACGAGGATGCGGCCTGTGCCGCAATCGGATTTGGCACAGTGCAGCATATGCTGTTTGACAATGCCAAGCTCGAATCTGGCGAAAGCATCCTCGTCCATGCCGGGGGCTCCGGCATCGGCACCGCTGCGATCATGATGGCGAAGGCGATCGGATGCACGGTTTACACAACAGTCGGCGATGACGAGAAAATCGAGCGCGTGAAAGCGCTCGGCGCCGATCATGTCATCAATTATCGCAAGGAGCGTTTTGAGGGCGAAGTACGCATGCTCACAAAGCGCAAGGGCGTCGATGTCGTGTTCGAGCATGTCGGCGCGGATACGTGGAACGGTTCGCTGCTGTGTCTTAAGCGTGGCGGAAGGCTTGTGACTTGCGGCTCAACTTCAGGCGTCTCGACGACCATGAATCTGATGCAGCTATTTCAGCAGCAATACCGGATCTTCGGCTCGTTCGGCTGCTCCATGAAAAACATTGCGCAGAGCCTCGAAAAAATGGCCAGCGGTATGAAGCCCGTGCTCGATTCCGTTCTCCCACTCGAACAATTTCAAGATGCGCTGGCCAAACTCGAAAACCGCAAGGTCTTCGGTAAAATCGTCATCAAGATTTGAACCCTGTCCCGATCAAAATAAAAACGGCCCGCAAAGCGGGCCGTTTTCATAAGAACACAGCAAGCGAGATTAGATCGCTTCCTTGAGTTCCTTGGCGGCGCGGAAGGCAACCTTCTTGCTCGCCTTGATCTTGATGGCTTCGCCGGTCGCGGGGTTGCGGCCCATGCGCGCAGCGCGTTTGCGGACCTGAAGCATGCCGAGGCCGACGATGCGAATCTTCGATCCCTTCTTCAGGTGCTTCACAACCGTATCGACCATGTCGGTCAGGATGGTTTCAACCTGCTTTTTCGGCATCTGGTGCGTTTCCGCTACCATGCCAGCAATGTGCTTCACGGTGAGCGCTGCGCCAGCGCGCGGCGCAGCAGCGGCCTTTTTCGGCGCAGCTTTCTTCGCAGGAGCTGCCTTCTTGGCCGCTTTCGCAGCCGGTTTCTTAGCCGCTTTGGTCGCGGTGGACTTCTTAGCCATGTTTAAACTCTGCCTCCCGAATCGGAACAACACAGGCAGTCTAACGCATTTTACCCGATGAAACAGGCATTTCTCACCATAGCTGTTGAGAAACCCCACAGTGGCGGGGCTTTCTCTGATTCGCACAACAAGACACGACCTCGGGCGGTGCTTGACCGATGCATCGCCATTGCGCAAAAGCCGCCTATCCAGTTTGGGAAATCAGCGTTGGCCACCCATCCAATCCTGCGAAACAGTGCCCGACGCGCCAGTGTATTGGCAGCGCCGCTGTTGTCGGTGCTGGTCAAGGCGCTGTTTGGATTTCTGCGCATGCTGGGGCCGGATCGGGCAGGTCATCTTGGCGCGTGGGTGCTGCGGACAGTTGCTCCACTGATTCCCGCCAACCGCACGGCCATCGACAATATTCGTGCCGCCTTTCCCGATTGGTCAGACGCCGATCGCGAGCGCGTGCGGCGTGAAAGCTGGGAAAATCTGGGCCGCACCGTCTGCGAATATCCCTTTCTGCAAGAGCTTATGGACTTCGATTACGATCATCCTGACCGGCCCAGCCGTACGGAGGTTCAGGGCATTGATCAGTTCGTCGCGCTTGTCGAAAGCGGGAAGCCAGCGATCATTTTTTCGGCGCATCTCGCCAACTGGGAGATGCCCGCAGTTGCTGCGGCGCGCTACGGCCTTGATACGACCGTTGTGTTTCGCCCGCCCAATAACGTGGCGGCGGCCCGCGCCGTCGAAGTGTTTCGGGCTGGTGCAATGGGCAAGCTCTTGCCAAGCGGGCCGGGTGCCGCGGCAGGCATGATGAGCACGCTCGAAAAGGGAGGTGTTCTGGGCATGCTGGCGGACCAGCATCTTGCGCGCGGCGTGCCCGTCGAATTCATCGGTCGTCCGGCGCTCGCCAACCCGGTGCTCGCGAAGCTGGCGCGCAAATATGAATGTCCAGTTCACGGTGCGCGCGCCATTCGTTTGCCGGGCGGGCGGTTCCGGCTGGAGCTGACGCCGGCGCTGGAGCTGCCCCGTGACGATCAAGGTCATATCGATGTGGAAGGGGCCACTGCATTGATAGCCCGCGTGATTGAAGGGTGGGTCCGGGAAAATCCAGGACAATGGCTCTGGCAGCACCGGCGCTGGCGCCCGATTCAGGGTAGACATGACCCGCTACGCTATCGCGGCTGACTCCGGTCACAAAGCCGCGCACAGTTTGGCGGCGGTGGTTGACCCCACGGGTTTGCGCCAGTAACAGCAGCCCCGACTGGTCGAGACGAGCGCGTAGCTCAGCCGGTAGAGCAACTGACTTTTAATCAGTAGGTCCTGGGTTCGAGTCCCAGCGCGCTCACCAGTCATACCGGCGAGCGTTTGGCCGGACTGAGCGTCCCGGCATCATCGTAACGGACAGTTCAGCCCTCTCGGTAATAGTGCAGGCAGCAGGCAGGGAAGAGGCCCGCTGATAAACAAGAGGCGTGGTGGAATGAGACTGGCTTTGGCGGTCCCGGCGCTATTGGCATTGGCCCTTGCCGGGTGCGTGCAGGATACGCAACCCAAATGGAACACAACACCATTGCCACTGCCGGAGAACTTTGACCCCAAGGCGGTCGACCCGAAAATGAAACAGCGGGTCTATGACGAACTGACCCAATCCTCAGACGCGGCCCAAACCTGTTCCAACCGGGCCACCACGGGGATCATTTCCAAGGGTGAGAAGGACCTAAAGCTGGCTCTTGGCAAAGGCTATGATGCCTGCCCGGACGAATGGCAGCGTGTGGTGGTTGCCCGTCAGGCCCGACAGCGGATCGATGGCACCCAGGCCTTCGAAGCCAACTACATGCTTGCTGTTCTGCGCAGCACATACATTGAGCAGTTCACGCCATACTTTACCGGTCAGCATGTGAAGTCTGCACCCGGTCAGACATGGCAGGTCGTGCAGCCGGGCACGGAGTGACGCAAACGGTCCGCCGGCCGGCAATCAGAAGCGCAAAGGTATAGATCCGCCGGAGCCTGTGAAACCCGGCTGCGGCTATCCTGCTCGCATGTCCAGCATGATTTTGCCGAGATGGGCGGATGATTCCATCAGCGCATGAGCTTCTCTGGCTTGGGCCAGTGGGAAAACCTTGTGGACAATGGGCTTGACCGTGCCGCTATCGAGCAACGGCCAGACTTCGGTCCTCAGCTTGGCAGCGATGACTGCTTTTTGGGCTACCGACCGGGGACGAAGCGTTGAGCCAGTCAGCGTCAGCCGCTTCACCATCATGGCCGTGAAATCAAGTTCCGCCTTGCTGCCTTGCAAGAACGCGATCTGAACAAGACGGCCATCCAGCGCGAGTGAAGCCACATTCTTGGGAATATAAGCCCCACCCACCATATCGAGGATCACGTCAACGCCACGCTTGGCGGTGAGGCCGCGAACAATATCGGCGAAATCATCAGTACGGTAATTAATCACATGGTCTGCGCCGAGGGTGCGGCAGAAAGCAGCCTTTTCGTCCGACCCGACAGTCGTGTAAACGGTGGAGCCGGCATGCTTGGCCAGCTGAATGGCCGTAGAGCCAATCCCGCTCGATCCGCCGTGAATGAGGATCGTCTCGCCAAGCTTGAGCTGACCGCGCGTGAAAACATTATCATACACAGTGAAATAAGTTTCAGGCACCCCGCCAGCTTCAAGCATCAAAAGAGGCTGGGGAATGGGCAGGCATAGCGCCGCATCGGCGACGGCAAATTCCGCATAGCCGCCGCTGACAAGCAGGGCGCAGACTTTTGCACCCATGAGGCTCATGTCAGTGCCAGCACCCAAGGCAACCACGGTGCCGGCCACTTCTAGCCCTGGGATCGCCGTCGCTCCCGGCGGGGGTGGATATTTGCCAGACCGCTGAATGCAGTCAGGCCGGTTGATACCAGCTGCTTCGAC
>JBOFFO010000642.1:0-1805 GCA_051648665.1 Beijerinckiaceae bacterium
TTCAAGGCCCCGTCCGGCAAGGTCTATTCGCCCGCAGGCATGAATATCTGGCCGCCCGCCAATGCGATTTATCGCCGTGAGACGCAGGATAATTATCCCGCCGCGAAAGCCATTCTCAAGGCGGTGTATGAAGGGCTGCAACTGCCGATGGACCTCGCCTTGCGCGTCGAGGCCCGCTACTTCACCCATATCCTGCGCTCAAAGGAAGCGCAGGCGATGATCCGCACCTTGTTCATTTCCATGGGCGAACTCAACAAGGGCGCGCGCCGTCCCGCTGGCGTGCCCAAGTCTGAACTGAAGAAAATCGGCATCGTCGGCGCCGGCTTCATGGGCGCGGGCATCGCCTATGTCAGCGCCAATGCTGGCCTTGAGGTGGTGCTGATCGACCGCGATGTCGAGGCGGCGGAAAAGGGCAAGGCGCTGTCCCATAAAATCGTCAGTGACCGCATCGCCAAGGGCCGCGCCAAGACGGCGGACCGCGACGCGCTGCTCGCCCGCATCACCGCGACGGCGGATTATGCGGCGCTCGCCGATGTCGATCTCGTCATCGAGGCGGTGTTCGAGGATCCGAAGGTCAAGGACGACGTGATCCGCAAGATTTCCGGCGTCATCCGCCCGGATTGCATTTTCGCCTCCAACACCTCCACGCTGCCGATCACGGGCCTCGCGCAATCCGCCACCAAGCCGGCGCAGTTCGTCGGGATTCATTTCTTCTCGCCCGTGGACAAGATGCTGCTGGTCGAGGTCATCAAGGCAAAACAGACCGGCGACCGCGCCATTGCGGTGGCGATGGATTTCATCCGCATCATCAAGAAGACGCCGATTGTCGTGAATGACGGGCGCGGCTTCTTCGCCAACCGCAGCGTCATCAATTACATCTATGAAGGCCACAAGATGCTGCTGGAGGGCGTGCCGCCGGCGATGATCGAGAATGCCGCGAAAATGGCGGGCATGCCGGTCGGGCCGCTGTCGCTCAATGATGAAACAGCGATTGATCTCGGCTTGAAAATCATCCGCGCCACCAAGGCGCAGTTGGGGCCGCAGGCGGTCGATCCCGAACAGGAAAAGCTGGTTGAGGCGCTTGTGGAAAAGCATGGCCGCCTCGGCCGCAAGAACGGCAAGGGCTTCTATGATTATCCCGAAGCCAAGGGACCGAAGCGGCTCTGGGCTGGCCTGACGGAATTCGCCCAGGCGAAACTGGATCCCGACAGCATTGATGTGGAGGAGCTGAAGCAGCGGCTGCTGGTTACCCAGGCGCTGGAGGCGGCGCGCACGGTCGAGGACGGCATCGTCACCGATCCGCGCGAGGCCGATGTCGGCTCGATCATCGGTTTCGGCTTTGCGCCCTACACCGGCGGCGTGCTCTCCTACATTGATTTCATGGGCGTGAAAAAATTCGTCGCGCTCTGTGAAAAGCTGGCGGCAAAACATGGTCCGCGCTTCGCGCCGAATGCTCTGTTGAAGGACATGGCAGCGAAGAGCGAGACCTTCTATGGCCGCTTCGGCGCAGAGAAAAAGGCGGCGTAAGCTGCAGGCATGAGCAAAAGAAAAGCCCGGCAATGCCGGGCTTTTTATTTATTCCGCCGCCACCGTTGCCAGCCGCCATTGGGCCAGCAGGGCGCGCAGCGCCGCCGGGCGCACGGGTTTGTTGATCAGCGGAATATCGCGCCGCGCCGCCTCGTCCCGCACCTCCGGCGAGCGGTCGGCGGTGATGAGTACGGCGGGCGTCGCCTGTCCGAGAATGGCGCGCAGCGCATCGATGGCTTCAAGCCCGGTTTCATGGTTCAGGTGATAATCGGCGATAA
>JBOFFO010000643.1:0-3572 GCA_051648665.1 Beijerinckiaceae bacterium
CTGCTGCGTCGTTACGTCCGGCGCGGTTTGCGGCAGTGCAGCATGGCTTTGCCCATGCGCCAGCACGCCCTTCTCGCATCGGGTTCTCAGGCAGGGTTGCAGCGATGAAAGTTCTCGTTCCGGTCAAGCGGGTGGTGGATTACAACGTCAAGATCCGGGTCAAGCCGGATGGCACGGGGGTCGATCTCGCCAACGTCAAGATGAGCATGAATCCGTTCGACGAAATCGCGGTTGAAGAAGCGATCCGGCTGAAAGAGCAGGGCAAGGCGACCGAGATCGTCTGCGTTTCAATCGGTCCGCAGCAGGCGGCGGAAACGATCCGCACAGGGCTGGCGATGGGCGCGGACCGCGGCATTCTGGTCAAGACCGATGCGGCTGTGGAGCCTTTGGGCGTGGCCAAAATTCTGGCGAAGATCGTGGCGCAGGAAAATCCCGGCCTCGTGATCTGCGGCAAGCAGGCGATTGATGATGATTCCAACCAGACTGGCCAGATGCTGGCAGCGCTGACGGGCCTGCCGCAAGGCACCTTCGCCAACAAAGTCGCGGTCGGGGATGGCACGGTGGATGTGACGCGCGAGGTCGATGGCGGATTGCAGACGGTGTCGCTGAAAATGCCGGCGGTGGTGACCACCGACCTGCGGCTGAATGAACCGCGCTATGCCTCGCTGCCGAACATCATGAAGGCGAAGAAAAAGCCAATCGACGAAACGACGCCGGATGCGCTCGGCGTCGATGTATCGCCGCGTCTGGCTGTGCTGAAAACGGCGGAACCGGCCGGCCGCAAGTCCGGTATCAAGGTCGGATCGGTTGGTGAACTTGTGGCGAAACTCAAGGCTGACGGCATTCTCTGAGCGCGCCAGCGCCGGATAGTCCCGCCCATCATTTCAGGATTGCAGACATGACCACGCTTCTTCTCGCCGATCACAACAACACCAAGATTGCCGATGTCACATCCAAGGCACTGACCGCTGCGCGCGCGCTGGGCGCGCCCGTGCATGTGCTTGTGGCCGGACAGAATTGCGGCGCTGCCGCCGCCGAAGCCGCAAAGCTTGATGGCGTTGATAAAGTGCTCGTTGCCGATGCCGCGGCTTATGCACACCAGATGGCGGAACCGCTGGCGGCACTGATCCAGTCCATCGCCGGGAATTATTCCGCCATTGTCGGCGCCTCGACCTCGACCGCAAAGAATGTTCTGCCGCGCGTCGCTGCGCTGCTCGATGTCATGCAGATTTCCGACATCACCAAGGTGATTGCGCCCGACACGTTCGAGCGGCCCATCTATGCGGGCAATGCGTTGCAAACCGTGCAATCAAAAGATGCCAAGAAGGTCATTACCGTGCGCACCGCGTCATTCACGGCCGCCGGCGCTGGCGGCAATGCTGCGACGGAAAATGTAGCGGCGGCGGCCGATCCGGCGATTTCCAGCTTCAAGGGCGAGGAAATCGTCAAGTCCGACCGGCCGGAACTGACCTCGGCGAAAATCATCATCAGCGGCGGGCGCGCGCTCGGCTCATCCGAGAATTTCACAAAGTATATCGAGCCGGTGGCGGACAAGCTCGGTGCGGCGATGGGCGCATCGCGCGCCGCCGTCGATGCGGGCTATGCGCCGAATGACTGGCAGGTTGGCCAGACCGGCAAGGTTGTCGCCCCAGAGCTTTATATTGCGGCGGGCATTTCCGGCGCGATCCAGCATCTCGCTGGCATGAAGGACTCCAAGGTCATCGTCGCCATCAACAAGGACGAGGAGGCGCCGATTTTTCAGGTCGCCGATTATGGCCTCGTCGGCGATCTCTTCACCATCCTGCCGGAACTCGAAAAAGCGCTGTGAGCCAGCGCTTTTTTCAATGCAAGAACTGAATCGGAACAGATCATGAGCGCTGCCATTCGCAAAGTCGGGATCGTTGGCGCAGGCCAGATGGGTAATGGCATTGCGCATGTTTGCGCGCTCGCCGGCTATGATGTCTCGCTGCATGATATTGCCGAAGACCGGATTCTTGCCGGCATCGAGGTTGTGCGCGGCAACATGAACCGGCAAGTGACACGCAACGCTATCACTGAGGCCCAACGCGATGCCGCGCTGGGCCGTATCGTGCCGGCCAAGGCGCTGCCCGACCTTGGTCAATGCGATCTCGTCGTCGAAGCCGCGACAGAAAATGAGGAGATCAAGAAAACGATCTTCAAGTCGCTGCTGCCGCACATCAAGCCGGACGCGATTCTCGCCACCAACACCTCCTCGATTTCGGTTACGCGGCTGGCGTCGGTCACAGACCGGCCGGAACGCTTCATCGGCATTCATTTCATGAATCCCGTGCCGGTGATGAAGCTCGTCGAACTCATCCGCGGCATCGCGACCGAAGACCCGACCTTTTCTGTGGCAAAGGATTTCGTGTCCTCGCTCGGCAAGACCGTGACGACGTCGGAAGATTTTCCAGCCTTTATCGTCAACCGCATCCTGCTGCCGATGATCAATGAGGCGATCACCACGCTGTATGAGGGTGTCGGTTCAGTTGAATCCATCGACACCGCGATGAAGCTCGGCGCCAATCACCCCATGGGGCCGCTCGAACTGGCGGACTTCATCGGACTCGATATTTGCCTTTCGGTGATGCAGGTGCTGCATGAGGGGCTGGGCGATTCCAAATACCGCCCGTCGCCGCTGCTGGTGAAATATGTCGAGGCGGGCTGGCTGGGCCGCAAGACCAAGCGCGGCTTTTACGATTATCGCGGCGAAAAGCCGGTGCCGACGCGGTAAGAAAACCCTTCCTTCTCCCCGTCCACGGGGGAAGGTGGCCGACAGGGCTGGATGAGGGGCATTTTCCCATCGCATAAACAAAAACCCCCGCTGCTTGACGGCGGGGGTTTCGTTTTAGCAGCCTGACACCCGGTTACATCCGCCGGTGAGCCCGCCGCAGGGACCGCGTTTCCGCTGGCCCGCTTGTCAAGGAATGTAAGAGAGGATTGTTACCAAAGTGTGACGATGCCGTGTGTCGGCTGTCGCGCAGAAAAGGAGTGCGCATGACCATTCGTCCGCGCAACACGGGTGTGCGCATAAAAGCCGCCATGCGCATGCTTTTTCGGGGCGGCGACAATGGCGTGGTGTGCAGCTTTTGCGGCCGGGACCGGTATAAGGTCGATCCGATCATTGCTGGGCCGGGCGTCGCCATCTGCCGTGAATGCGCCGAGATCAGTCTCGTCTATGCCGATCATGAGCGTCAGCCGCCTATAGAGCCTGATGCGCGCCGCACCCTCATCGCGCCGGTGCTGTTTGCGCAGGAAAAATTATCCGCAGAGCAGGCATCGCGCCTGGAAGGTGTTCTGCACGCGGCGGCAGCGCAGTGCGGCTGCGCGCTGGATCGATGGACGGTGCAAAAACGCTATGATGGCATCGGCGACACATTGTCCGTCATCTGCATTCTGGCAGTGGACACTGACGAAATCGCGATGCGTGATGCGATGCTGATGGCTATCCGCACGGCGCTGGGATTGCCGCCACCAGATTCTCTTTATCTCGCCGATAACGGTCCGGCTGATAGGAAATAGAGCTTTGTCTTGCCTGCTCTTGCCCTTTCGGC
>JBOFFO010000644.1:0-2834 GCA_051648665.1 Beijerinckiaceae bacterium
GGCCCTGGCTGTGGCTGCTGACCCAGACTTCAGATTCACGGATTTTCCAGAACAAGCCTGTTCCGGAGATCATCAAGGATGTCTTCAACCGTGCTGGCTTCAGCGACTATGAGATGTCGCTGCACGAGTCCTACCCCAATGTTGAATACTGCGTGCAGTATCGTGAGACGCATTTCGATTTTGTCAGCCGGTTGATGGAAGAGCACGGCATCTATTATTATTTCAAGCACTCCGACAGCAAGCATGTGCTGGTCATGTCGGACACCAAGCAATCGCATGATCCCGTGCCAGATTTGCCGACCTGCCGCTATGTCGGCATGTCCGAGCGGGCGCGCGACGATGAGGAATATGTCAAGACCTGGCTGACCGGACGCACGTTCCGCACTGGCAAGGTGACGATCAATGCCTTCGATTTCGACAAGCCTACAGCGAACCTGCTGCATGAGCAGCTCTCGCCCGGCGGCTACATGCACGACAAGCTCGAGCATTATGTCTACCCCTACAAATACAAGAAGGGGCAGGAAGGCGATCTTGGCGAAAAATATGCTCGCGCCTGGCTGCACGCCACGCAGGCGCAGGACCGCCGCCGCATGGCCAGCGGCGAAGCCGCCAGTCTTTTTCCGGGTGGGCTGGTGAAGCTCAAGGATCATCCAACCGCGTCGGAAAACATCGAATATCTTGTCGTGGCGGCCAGCCACTCTTTCACGGGTGAGGATTTTTCATCTGGCGGCAGTGGCGGCACAGGCACGTCCTATCACGGCAGCTATGTGCTTCAGCCGTCTGACCGCCCTTACAAGGCCCCTCAAACGACTGATGTGCCGGTCATTGCCGGCCCGCAAACCGCGACCGTCGTCGGGCCGGCGGGCGAAGAGATTCACACTGATAAGCATGGCCGCATCAAGGTCCAGTTCCACTGGGACCGCGAAGGCAAGAAGGATGAAAACTCTTCGCGCTGGGTGCGCGTGACGCAAATCTGGTCCGGCAAGGCCTGGGGCGGCATCGTGATCCCGCGCATCGGCATGGAGGTCGTCGTCGAATTTATCGAGGGTGATCCCGACCGGCCGCTGGTGGTTGGCACAGTCTACAATGCCATAAATACGCCGCCCTACACCCTGCCGGACAACAAGACGATCAGCGGTGTGAAGTCACGCTCGACCAAGGGCGGTTCACCCGACATGTTCAACGAATTCATTTTCGAGGACAAGAAGGGTGAAGAGTATGTGCGCCTGCATGCGGAAAAAGACCTCAACACCATTATCGAGAACTGCGAAACACGGCTGATCTCCGGCAAGACCCACAAGCCGCCAGCGGCCGGTAAGGCGACACGCACCACAACGATTGAGAAGGGCGATGATATCCTTGATATCAAGGATGGCGACAGCAAGCAGACCATCAGCCGCGACCACATCGTCAAGATCACACGCAACGAGAATGTCCGGATCACTGGCACGCAGACGATCCACGCAGACGGCGACATCTTGATCCAGTCCGGCACAAAAATTACTTTGAAAGTCGGCGGCAGCACAATTACGATCACGGAAGCATCGATCGACATCAAGACCACCGGCACAATCACAACAGACGCAAGCGTCACGACAATGAAAACGGCTGGGCCGCACAAGATTAACGCCACGCCACTTTTGCTGAATTGCTGATGGCCCATGTCCGCGTTGCGCTTCACATCCGTCCAGCAGGTCGTCGAGGCCTATCCAAATCTGCAAACCGACCTCGCCAGTGGTTTGTCTGAGGGCGATCCGCTGGCGGCCCTGGATACGCTTGCCAAAGGCGAGACGCCGGAGGATGCCATCACTTTCTGCGCCTATCTCCTCGACCGGCGCCGTGCGGTCTGGTGGGCGTGCCAGTGCGCCCGCAAGATGGGTTCCCCGGCCAACCACGGAGAGGACGTGGCGCTGAAGACAGCGGAAGCGTGGGTGCGCGACCCGGAAGAGCACCGGCGGCTCGCGGCGCTTGATCTGGGGATGAATGGCGATCACGCCTTTGCTGGCACTTGGGCAGCTTTGTCGGCAGGGGCGTCTGGCGGAACGATGAAGATCGGTGAATTGCCAGGACCACCTGTGCCTCCGCATCTGTGTGCAAAAGCCGCCAGCGCTGCTGTGCTGATCGCCTTGGCAACGCGGCCTGTGCCGGATCGCCGCAACTTTGTCGGTGCCTGCGTGCAGGCCGGCCACGATCTTTTGTCCAAAGCCTGACGATGCGGGCAGCAGCGCCGCCGCCGCACCGTTCCGGCGAGCGCTTGCATTCAGCCGCCCGCTCGTTGATTAAGCAGACGGAACGGGTGCTCCCATGCCGCTGTATCTAACGATCGAAAACGAAGCATCGCTGCCCGACGGTGGGCCGCTGAGCATCACCGTGACCAGCAAGCGCGGGATCGACATCGGGCGTGACCAGTATCTGGACTGGGTCCTCCCGGACCCGACCCGGTTCATTTCCGGCAAGCACTGCGAAATCCGTTACAGCGATGGCCAATATTGGCTGCGTGACGTTTCGACCAACGGCACCTTCGTCAACCGGAATGAATTCCGCATCGACGGTGCTCATGCCCTGAAAGACGGCGACCGGCTGGAAATCGGACGCTACATCATTGGTGTCAGGGTCGAGCCAGACGCTGCGGATGGATATGGCCAAGATCCCGGGCCTGGCGGCGGCGCCCTGTGGGATATCGGTGGCGAGGCCGCCCCACCCATCAATCCCAACGAACTGCGCGCGCGCCCCACCGCTGCCGAAAGGCCTGACTTTCTGGACTGGGCAGCTGACTTTGGCTCGCCGCCGCCGCCGCTGACGCCGCAAGCAATGCCGCCTTCTGCGCCGCCCAT
>JBOFFO010000645.1:0-3517 GCA_051648665.1 Beijerinckiaceae bacterium
TCAAGGGCCTCGTGCTGCGCACGGAATTTCTGAAGAAGGCGTGAGGGCCGGAACAGAAATTACCGCGCCACAGCAATCGTGATGGTTGCTGCTGCCGTGCCATCCGCCTGCCGTTGCGGTGTCAGCAAGACCTGATCCGCTGCTGCACCGAGCCGGCGGATAATGCTGTCCCGTTGCAGGTCGGTATCACCGCGAAAATAGAATTGCGTCGTCAGCGTGCGCCCGCCGGGTGGCGTGATTTTAGCATGAATATGGCGAGGCCGTCCCGGATATGACGCCGGAAATATGGTGGTGAACCGGAAGGCGCCATCCGCGCCGGTGCGCGCTTCTCCGTAGAACTGGAAATTCCGGTCCCGTTGCGCGGTGCGGCTTTCGTCCGGGTGCATATAGATGCCCTGATGGTCGGTCTGCCATATTTCGACGCGCGTGCCCGCGATCGGCTTGCCGGTCTGGTCAACAACGGCGCCGCTCAGCACAAGCACATCGCCTTTGGCTGCAGGGCCGTTTCCGATCCGCGTCAGATCAGCATCGGTTTCAGCCGGCCGTCGCACGGGATAATAGGGGCCTTCCGTCTGCGCTGGCGTCAGCGGCGTTTGCGCCGTCGCAGCTGTCGCAACCAGCAGAAGGGGAATAACGAACCGTATGCCGTTCATTGGCCTGGCTCCCCGATACTTATTCGCTCACCGGCCCGTGATATTGCGCATCCGTCACCGGCTCTTGCCACACCACATGGACGGACCCTTCCGCCTCCTGAATGGCGATGTGGCACATCATCGTATCCGGCGCAGCGCCGTGCCAGTGCCGTTCACCTGGCGGAATCCAGATCACGTCGCCGGTGCGGATTTCGACAATCGGCTCATGCTCGGTCTGGAAGCGGCCAATGCCGGAAATGACATACAGGGTCTGGCCAAGCGGATGCGTGTGCCAATGGGTCCTTGCGCCGGGTGCGAAGGTGACGCGTGAGGCGCGCACGCGCGCCGGCGCTGGGGCCTGCTCAATAATCGGGTCTTGCCACACCATGCCGGTGAAAGCGTCTGGAGATGTGCGGCGGGTGGGATGCGTGCCGGCGCGGGTCAGTTTCATGGCGCATATTCCAAGGACATCTGGAATCGCAGCCTAGCGCGCAGCCGCATGAGGCGCAAAATGTTATCAGGCTGGACAGCGGGCGCTTCAGGCGGCGCTTTTCCTGTGGGCATCCTTGCCTGTGCGTGCCGGCTCATGCTCCAGCATGGCCGGCAGCGCATCCATGATCCGGTTGGGCGGCAGCGTGACAATCACTTCGGTGCCTTCACGCAGCTTCGAGCGTAGCGTGAAGTGTCCGCCATGCAGATCGACCAAGCCTTTGACGATAGGCAGGCCGAGACCCGTGCCTTCTTCCGCACTCTTGATCGCAGCCGAACCGCGCCCGAACGAGGAAAGCACCACCGGAATTTCATCTTCCGGAATGCCGGGGCCAGTGTCTTTCACGGCGACATATTGGCCGCCGCTAGATGTCCAGCCGACCTTCATGTCCACTTCGCCCCCTTGCGGCGTAAATTTGATCGCATTCGACAGGATATTGAGCACGATCTGACGGATGGCGCGCTCGTCGGCCCAGACCTTGGGCAATTGCGGCTCGGCGGAAAGCCTCACAGTCACGGCGCGGTTTTTGGCACGCAGCGCCAGCATGTGCAGGCAATCCTCTGCCACGCCGGCCAGGCTGATCATTTCCTCTTTCAACTCGTAGCGGCCGGCTTCAACGCGGCTGAGATCGAGAATTTCATTGATCAGATTGAGCAGGTGCTGACCACTGTTGTGAATATCCGCGACATATTCCTTGTAGGCCGGAACATTCACCGGGCCGAGCAACTCGCCCTTGATCACTTCGGAAAATCCGAGAATGGCATTGAGCGGCGTGCGCAGCTCGTGGCTCATCGTTGCGAGGAATTGCGATTTTGCGACGTTCGATTCCTCTGCGCGCCGCCGCGCCTCGTCGGAATTGAGGCGCGCCTGCTCCAGTTCAGCGATCAGTGCATCCTTCTCCGCTTGGAAACTGAGCGTTGCGACGGCGGACTTGTATTGCCGGATCGCCAGAAGCACGAAATAGGCCTGTGTCATGAGCGTCACGACAATCAGGATAATCGCGCGCATGTCGGCAAGCGGGTAGGCCATCGCGAGAATGGCGACAGCCATCGGCGCCAGCCCGGCATAGACCGCGCTTGGCACGGGTGCCGAGACCATCGCTGTCGCCGCCGAGACCACCAGCACGCTGAACAGAACGAACAGCTTGGCATTGTCGGACGGGATCAGCATCAATTGCAGAACGAATGCGCCCCAGCACGCCCCTTGCAGCAGTTCTGCGATGGCGAACCGCCGCCGCCAGTGCGGCACGGAGACCGTGTCTTCCGGCACAGCCAAAAAATTCCGGCCCATCGACAGCGACACTGCCATCGCTGCGCACATGAAGGATAGCCAGAGGAAGGCATGCGGCGGTGAAATCCACGCGGTGCTGAACACGGCCAGCATGCCCGCGAGCAGGATCATGGTCAGCGCGGCGCTCGAGCGCTGCCGTGCAAAGATGCGCAGCAGCTCGAAATCGAAGGCGCGTTCCAGTCCGGTGGAAGAAGTCAGCCGTTCCCGCAAGGCGCGCATCTGCTTACCCTCTTCGCGCTTGCGGCGGGAGAGTTCAGGGTCCGGACCCGGACCACGTTGCAGCATTTCGGCGGTCAGATTGGACATCGGCAGCCGACAGGGAGGGGGATGGCGAACTTCACGGGCCAAAGTGTCACGAATTTCTTAACGGGCCTTTGCCTCTGTGCGCCCGAATCCGGATAACAGGGCTTTACCGGATGGGGATAGCGGGGACGGAATGGGCTGGAACAGGACCGCGATGATCGTCGGTTTCATCCTGCTGTTTGCTGCCGGGGCCGCATCGCTGCGTCACATGCGCGGGCAGGATGTCGTTGGCCCAGCCACCGCCATCGACGGCGACTCCATCCGGCTCTATGACCGCGAAATCCGATTGCGCGGGATCGATGCACCGGAATACCGGCAAATCTGCACGCAGGCCGACAAGCGCGAGTGGCCATGCGGACGGCAGGCGCGCCGTGAATTGGCGGACCTCCTGGGCCGCGGCAATGCCCGCTGCCGGCTGGATGGCAAGGACCGTTTCGGCCGCGATCTGGGCGCGTGCGAAGTAAACGGGGAATCAGTGAACGCTGCGATGGTGCGGGCCGGCTTCGCTGTCGCGTTCGGGGCCTATGAGGCCGAAGAAAATAGCGCCCGTCAGGCCAGGCGCGGCTTGTGGGCTTCCACCTTTGAGCGTCCGGGCGAGTGGCGCGCCCGTCATCCGCGCGGCGATGCGCCTTAGAATGCGCCGGCATGGTTCGCCGCATAACTCCTTGGCGCCGCACGCGCATCGCACGCATCAGGCGCTTGAATCATTCCGCGAAGCATCGGATTCAGGAGTTGAGCCGCCGCGCCAAACCGATTCAAATGATTCAGGATTTGCCGCATCATCACCCGCACCGAACGGAGC
>JBOFFO010000646.1:0-6580 GCA_051648665.1 Beijerinckiaceae bacterium
GTCGATGGCGGCAGTGGCGGCGCTGGCGCGGATCGTCACGACCACGGGCTGCCGGCCCTGCAGTCGCGCGGCTTGCACGGTTTCACCGCCGCGCAGGAACCGGAACCCGGCCCAGCAAACCAGGCGCTGCGCCCAACCCAGAACCGTGCCGCCACCGCCATTGTCGGTGCTGGTCGGCGCGTCGAAGGCGACGCGGTGATCCAGTTTGCCGGCGAAGGAATGGGCGTCCATCCGTCAGCCCGCCATGATGCGCCACGGGCGCGCCAGCATTGCGGGGCCATATGGCAGAGAATTGACGGCTGCGTCCACCGTCGCCTCGCGGTTGCGGTACATCTCTGCCGCCAGAATTCGGACGGCCGCAACCAGCTCCGCGGGGCAGTTGCCCGTGGCGTACCCCGCTTGATAGGTGATAGCGACCGGATAACCTTCGTCGGTGATGGCTGGCCAGTCCGCCGCAGGGATCAGCCGCGCGGGGCTGTCGCCGATCGCCTCAAAGTCGCCCAACACCAGCGCCACGCCTTCAACGGAAATGGCGGTCAGGCTGGCAACCGGGCCACCAGGCAGCGCCAGCGGAACCCGGCCATCCGGCAGGCAATCCAGCCGAAGGGTACAAGCCCGGCGCACTAGCAGGCGCTGGGTAAACATCTCGATATGCGACACGGCGGCGGCAATAATCGCGGCCAGCAACGTGTCTTCGTCACCGTGATCAATGCGCGCCTGAAGGCGCAGATCCTGCGCCGACAGCAGCGCTGCGGCCGGCAGAGGTTCCGGAGTCCAGACCCGGCCGGGAATGCGCTTGAAACCCATCTCACCCCGCCCCTGTTGCGTCATCATGCTGCGTCAAAAGGGGCGGCAGGCTGCCCGCCGCCCCTACGTTTCTGTCCGGGGAGCCCGGATCAGCTGGCGGCGTTGCGGAAGGCCCGCACCGCGCCGGCATCGATCAGATTGCCACCCGACCGCATCCACGCCAGGAAGCCGACCTGACCCTTCTTGCTGTAGGCGCTATCGGTGAACCGGAACAACGTCGTGGCCATGACGTCGCGGATGACATACCCTTTGAAGTCGCCGAACAGGATCGACTTGGCGCTGGCCGCCATGTCAGGCATGTGCTGGTTGATCGTGATCGGCGCACCCAGCAGACGGTCAATCTCGCCACCCGGATTGCCGGTTTCGTACCCCGGCGCAAAGATCGGACGCTGGCTTCCGTCCCTGATCTTGCGGACTTCGCGCTGGGTGTTGTCGTTGAACATCCAGCTGCAAGTGCCGCGCTCACGATAAGCAGGATCAACGGAATGTTGGGTGTTGACCAGGCTGTCATAGGTCACAGCGGTGACCTGGGTGCTGCCGTTGGCCGCGGTGACACCGATGGGAGCGGCGACCGAAAGCCCGAAAGGCTGGCCAGTGCCGGTGCCGATGGTGAACATCTTGTTTGTGATCCGGCCAAGGCGGGTGATGATGCGCGCATTGACAAAGGCTTCGACATCAACCGCCGCATCCTGCAGCAATTCCCACGGCACGGTGACGACCTTGGAACTGAACTTGTACGTGGCCAGCGGCACCGTGCCAAATGCCACGTCCTGATCAGTGGCGGTCGCGTTTTCGCCGATGATTTCACCCTCTTCCGTCGTGCCATCCGAGGTCGGGAAGGACATGGTCGCGCCATCGGACGTGCTGATGACATCGGCCACGCGGCGGATTCCGCCGTAGGCCTTCAGCGCATCGATCACCGTGCTTGCGACTTCGGTCGGCACGGTGTGGCCGCCCTCCGAACCCGTGGTGGTCGACATGGTGTTGCGGATGGCCGCCCAGTCATCGGCGTTCAGCGCGGCATCGCCACCCTTCAGCCATTTGGCATGGGCGCGGGCGGCGGCGGACTTTGCACCCTTCTGGTCACGGGCAAACCGGTCCAGGGCATCAGCCGCCTGCAGATCGGCGGTGTCACGGGCCACCGCCTCGTTCACATCATTGATCCGCTTGATGCTTGCGTCGATCTTGTTCAGATCGTCGATGCCATTGTCATAGGCGGTCTGGTCGTCGGCGGTGAACTCGGGTTTGGCCACAAGGGCCTGCAGCGCAGTGGCAACGACGCCGCGCTGCTGTCGCAGTGCTTGCAGAGACATGGTCTGTCCTTTCAGGGTTGGATGCCTGGCGGTTGCCTGGCGGGGGTGCTGGCGCGGCGCGCTCAGATCGGTTCTGCCAGCAGGCGGGCCTGCAGGCGGCGCTGGCGGGCTGCGATGGCGGCCCCGGCGTCTTCGGTTGGTGTGGTGACCGCCTTGCTGTCGGGGGCATCCTAGGCGGCTGCTTCCGGCACCGATTCCATCTGTTCAATGCCGGGCAGCGCGGGCGCACGGGCATAGGCGCTCAGATCCCATGCCTGCGCGGCGGCGCGGTGGCGGGTCTGGCTGTTTTCTTCCGTTACAGCATCGGCCAGCCCGGCGGCCTGCGCTTCGGCGGCGTCAAACCACGTCTCGGCCGCCATCATGGCCAGAAACCCGGCCACATCGCCGCCACTGCGGCGCGCATAGGTCGCGGCGATCTGTCCGTCGATCTTTTCCAGCAGATCCGCCGTGCCGCGCATGTCGTCGGCGTTGCCGATGGCAAACCCCCATGCCTTGTGGATCATCATCATCGATCCCGGCACCATTTCGCAGGTGGCCGCTTCGCAGGCGATGACAGAGGCGGCGCTGGCGGCAAGGCTGTCCACCCGCGCTGTGATGGCGTGCGGATGGGCGCGCATCGCTGCAACCATCGCCTGCGCGCCAAATACCGAACCGCCCGGGCTGTTGATCCGCAGCGTCACCGGGCCGGTGGTGGCCGCCAGCGCCTCAATGAAATCTTGCGGGGCAATACCGCCCCACCATTCCGCCTCTTCGCGGTCAGAGGCGATCACGTCATAAAGCCAAAGGGTATTGCCCTCAGCCCGAAACTGGCCCTTGCCCTTGTTGGCAACGCGAAACCGCAGGTTCTGCATGTTCATTCTGTATCCCTTTCGCCATCTTCGGGCGGGTCGTTCGGCGGCGCAGGCGCAACGGCCGCCGCAGGCTTGGTGCCTGTCATCTTCTTTGGAAAGCGCAGGACCTGCCGGCCTTCTTCAACCGACAGGATGGGCTGTTCGCCCGCGCGACCCATAGCCACGCGCACCCCGTCGATCATCGACTTGAAGTCGCCCCGTTCCAGTTCAAACGTGTCGAACTCGGCAACGAAACGGGCCGACCGGAACAGTTTGCGGTTCAGTTCGTTGGTAAAGGCATTCAGGTGGCTGCGCAGGGTGTAGCGGACAAAGCCCGCGCCCATCGCCTCGACACCACTGCCCCAGCTGCTGGTCTTTTCTGTCTGCCCGATCATGAACGGCGGCACGCCGAACGCGCGGGCGATTTCCTCGGTCTGCATGGCGCGGGTCTGGACCAGCTGCATTTCTTCCAGCGGCATGGTGACCGGCTGGAACTTCAACCCGCCCTCCAGGATCAGCGACTGCCCGGCATTGCCGGGATTCCTGTGTTCCGCCAGCCGCTCTTTCAGCTGTTCATATTGGCCGTCGGTAATCGTGCCATCGGATTGCAGCACAAAGTCCGGGCGGCCCATGTTCTGCAGGAAGGATTCGCTGAAATTCTGGGCTTTTGCCGCCAAGCCACCCGCGTGACGCAGGGCATAGCGAATGGCCGACAGTCCGCGCAAACCATCGAAGCCGAAGCCCGCTACATGCAGCACGTCGTCCTGATCCAGTACGCGGATCTTGTCCATGCCAGGCATGGGCATCTGGATGGTCCAGTCCGGCTGCACCTCATAGGCCAGGCCAGAACCATCCGGCTTGGCGATCACGCGCACGCGCTTGGGATGAAGGGGCACCAGCCCCCGGATGATACCGCCAGTGCCGCGTTGGATCTCGGCAAACCCGTCGCCGTGCAGCAGTTTTGATGCCGTCAGATATTCCCAGGCGGCGCTGGCGGGCCAGCGCGGGTGCCATTCTTCATTCAGCAACCACCACAGGTCATGTTCATAGTCGCGCGTCAGATCGCCGTCCTTGGCCCGGCGGTAGATGTGCATGGGCAGCGCCGCAATACTGCCCGCGATCAGTTGCACGCAGGCATGAACTGCCGTCACCCGCATCAGTTCGGCTTCGCTGGGTGCAGCACCGGACCCACCACCAAGGGCCGCCCAGATTTCCATGCCCCGCCGGATGTCGGCGTTGGAAATGTCATTGCGCGGGCCCTTTTCGGCCGGGGCGGCACCAAAGGCTGCGCGCAGGCGGGATATAAGGCTCATGCGATCCTGATCCTCGGCGCGGCGGCCACTTGGGGGTTAAGAAACATCAGCATGGCGGCGTTGAAGGTCGCCATCAGCGGGTCGATCTTTGCGGCACCGGCCGCCTGCTTGGTCACGACGTAGTTGGAACCCTTCAGTTCCTGCTTCGCGTTGCCGACAGCCCAGGCCATCATCGGCTGGTTGCCGTGGCGCAGCCGGCGATCTTCCAGCTTCAGGGGCAGCGTCGAAATCGCCGTCTGCAGCTTCCATCCCTGCGCCACGGCCTCGACCCTTGGTTCGGTCAGCCCGCGCGCCTGCAGGGCGTCGATCAGCAAGGCCACGCCCGCGCTGTCCAGTCCGATGGCATGGGCATCCGGCAACTTGCCGCTGGCCGCGATCCGGGCGCACAGGTCAGCGCATTGCTCGGCTTGTTCTTCGCCCGTTTCCACCAGCGCCAGATCGCCACAGGCGACGAAATCCATCAGCGCCGGGGCAATCGCCTTGCGCTGCTCCAGCACCGATGGCCGCGCCCAGCTTTGCTGCCAGTGCAGCCAGCCTTTGTCATATTGCGACCGGCCAATGACGGCCAGCGAGGCAAGGTCATCCGCGCCGCCCCAGTCGATGCCGATCACGACTACTTCGGACTGCGCCAGCAGCTGGTCCAGCGTCAGCCCACCCTTGGCGGCGCATTGCTGCCAGTGCCGCGCGCCGTCCCAGGCATCGCCTGACAAGGACTGGCCGATCTCCACATTCAGATGCTGGCTGGCAAACAACGCCAGCGCGCCGAAACCGTCGGCTTCCGCCTTGCTCAACTCGTCCGCCAGATAGCCCGCATCGACCGACCGGCCCAGATGCGGATTGACCATCGACCAGGTCGCCGGGTCCTTCCAGCCGTCGCGTGCCGCGACCTCGGGCGGCAGTTCATAGATCACCGGCAGAAGCGATGCCACCAACTCGCCGTCCCGCACTGCGCGGGCGCGGCGCAATTCCTGCCGGAAGACGCCGCGGGGGACATCCTTCGACTGGGTCGTGATCTGCAGCAGAAACCCCTTGTTCTGCGGATGCGACAGCCCGCCCCGGATTTCCACAAAGATGCCGTCAGCGTTGCGGTTGGTCGCAAAGACGTGGGTTTCATCGATCAGCACGATCGACGCCTTCGACCCGGTAATCACATCGGCATCCGCCGCCTTGATCACCATCTCGCAAGGCACGTCCGGCCGCAGGTAGCGGATCGTCTTGATATGAGCATGCACCGTGAACAGGGCCGCCAGTGGCGTGCCGCTAGGCGTGGTGGACAGCGCGATGATGCCTGCCGCCTGCGCGAAAGACATCTCGGCAATCCGCTGGGTCGGGGCAATCAGCAGAGCTTCGGCCTTTGGCCGCTCATTCAGCAGCATGGCGACGACGATGATGGCCGCCGCGATGCTGGTCTTGCCGTTCTTCTTCGGGATGGCGACGAAATACTCGCGCACCATCCGCAAGCCGGTTTCGATGTCGAATGCGCCAAAGATGGCGCGGACCAGGTCGATGACCCAAGGCCCGCAGACTTCGCCATAGGTTGGCGTCCCTTCGATGTCTGGCACCCGCAGGTTGCGGAATATCCGTTCGGCCCGGTCGGCCTTGGCCTCGTCCAGCGGCAATGCCGGGATCAGCGATTCCTTGGCAGCGATACGCGCTTTCCAGTCAGGTTGCGCGGTTGACCATGCCTGCGCGCCACCACCGGCAGCGTGCGGTGACGGCGGCGGGGTCATCAGCATCAGTTCGGCCTTATTGCTTTCGGCGGGGCCGTCAGATCATCATCACCAGCGATCAGGCTGGCAGCGCCCGACCGCGCGGCGGCCTTCTTGCCCTCCACCCCACCCGCCGACAGCGGCAGCGTGGGCATGGCCGGGTCGACATCCGGCGCTCTGGCCTGCGCCGCACCCTTGATGGTGCCATCATGGCTGGTCCGCCCGCCCTGCAGATCGTCACCGATCACACGGCGGTCATTCTCAAGGATGAACCGCGACAGTTCCTTTTCGGCACCGATATTGCCTTTCTCGGCAGCCTCCCAAAGCCGCTCGACCCGCCGGGCGTCCATCGCATCCCGCGCCAGGTCGCGGACCTTCAGCAGCGGAAAATAATGCTTGCGCAAAGTGGGTAAAGTAATCCCCAAAGCCCGCGCAATCCGGTCATTCGGCCAGCCCAAAGCCATTAACAGCTTGACTTTATTGCAGGATTTTTCATCAGACACATGCGAAGGCCGCCCGCGCATTCCCTTCCGGGGTGAGTGTGGCCACCCAAACAGACACCTCTGCCCGTTTACCAGCCCACCCCCATAAAAAAACCCGCAAGTGAG
>JBOFFO010000647.1:0-1895 GCA_051648665.1 Beijerinckiaceae bacterium
CGCGCGACACCTCATCATCGGAAATCTGCACCTTCGCGCCATCGCCAATCTGCGCCAGCACGAGACCAAGGCGCACGCGGCGTTCGGCGATCTTGCGATATTCGGCGCGGGCTTCCTCTTCCGTCGTGTCTTCGTCCGCAAAGGTCTTGCCGGACGCCTTCATGTCCTGCTCGACGGAGGCCCAGACATTGGCGAATTCCTGCTCGACCAGCCCTTCCGGCAGGTCGAACGTGTATTGCGCATCGAGCTTGTCGAGCAGACGGCGCTTCAGGCGCGCGCGCGCCACGACATTGAGTTCCTTCTCGATATTTTCGCGGATCGCTTTTTCAAGGTTCTCCAGCTTTTCCATGCCGAAACCGGCAGCGAGGCTGTCGTCGATCTTCAGTTCGCCCGGCGCTTCCACCTCTTTCACCGTCACGGCGAATTTGGCTTCCTTGGCCGCGAGTTCGGCCTTCGGATAGTCGGCAGGGAACGTAACGGTGACGGTCTTCTCGTCACCCTTCTTCGCGCCGACCAGTTGGTCCTCGAAACCGGGGATGAACATGTTGGAGCCGAGCACCAGCGGCACATCGCTGCCCTTGCCGCCCTGGAATTCCACACCATCAACCGAACCGACGAAATCGATCACGACGCGGTCATCACTCGCCGCCTTGCCATCCTTCGCGGAAAAAGAGCGGTTCTGCTTCGCGAGCTTCTCAATCTCCGCCTTGACCTCGTCATCAGGCGCGGAAACGGTTTCGCGCACCACTTCAAGGCCGGAGAAGTCCAGCACTTCGAACTGCGGCAGGATTTCGAACTTCAGATCGTAATTCAGGTTGGCCTTGCCATCGAAAAGAGCTTCCTGATCGGAGGCATTTTCCGGCAGCGCAATCTGCGGCTCCATGGCCAGCTTCAGGCCGCGCTCGTCGATGATCGACTTGTTGGCCTCGTTGATGGCGTTCTGGAGCACATCGCCCATGACGGAGCGGCCATACATGCGCTTCAGATGGCCTGTCGGCACCTTGCCGGGCCGGAAGCCCTTGAGCTGCACCCGGCCCTTGAGGGATTCAATTTCCTGATCCATGCGCTGCGCCAGCGTTTCGGCCGGGATCGACACTTTGAATTCGCGCTTCAGGCCCTGATTAAGGGTCTCGGTCACCTGCATAGCTTATGTGCCTTCAATCACTTCAGAATTGGTTGGACGGGATCATCCCTGGTGCGGGCGGAGGGACTCGAACCCCCACAGCTTTCGCCACTGGAACCTAAACCCAGCGCGTCTACCAGTTCCGCCACGCCCGCAAGAGATAGTCCGGGAGATCGCCCGCGCGAAGGCGCGTGCGGCCCGTCGGGTGGCGCGCTCATAGCACACCGGGGGGCGCATGCAGCAAAAAAATGCGGCGGCTGTCCGGCAGGCTGGAATGGCCTAGATTGCGCCCATGACCGGATTCGCAATACCCACCCGCCGTTGCCTGCTCATTGGGGCGGCAACCCTCGCTATTCCGCTGGCAGGCCGCCCGACCGGCGTATGGTCCCAGCAGATCACGGCTGCTCCGACGGGTGTGCCGCAACCGATCCAGTTGAACGCCGCTCCCGCCGACCTCCAGCTTCGCGCCGAGCCGCGCCCGAAAACCACCGCCTTGATCTATGGCGGCCAGTCCCCCGGTCCGCTGCTACGCGCCCGCAAGGGCGAAGACCTCGCCATCCGCCTGACCAACAGCCTCGATCAGCCCACATCGCTCCACTTTCGGGGCATGCGCGTGCCTGCCGCGCTCGATGGCGTCGGCGGTTTCAGCGGACCGGCGATTGCACCCGGTGCGACCGCAGACATCCGCCTGCCGCTGCGCGATGCCGGCTTCTATCTCTACCACCCGCTGATACCGGGCAGCACGGCGGCGCAACTTGATGCGGGTCTATAT
>JBOFFO010000648.1:0-7003 GCA_051648665.1 Beijerinckiaceae bacterium
TTGACCAGCGCCATGCCGTGATCGCGCGCCAGCCCGACGCCCGCCTCCGTGGCATCCGCCGCCGCCACCTGACCCAGCGCGCTATGGCCCCGGATGACGAGAAAGCCGCCGCTGCGCAGTGTCTCCACCGGCTGATTCGCTGGCGTCAGGTGCCCCGCCTGCATCGCCGTGACATAGACTGGCAGCATGCCCATGCCGTGCGATGGGTGGCCCGAAAGATCCGCGGTGATGAGATGATGCGCAGCCATATCGGCATCGCGCTCATTCCAGCCCGCCTGCCGGAACAGCCGCACCGCATAGCCAGTGATATGCGCGGCCTCGAATATGTAATCGCTCATCCCTGCTCCCGCCCCCACACAAGCTTCTCCCTGAAAGTATCCACCAAGCCCGGCACGACCGCAGCCCTGTCACGCGGTTTCCTGAGCATTTTTTCGCCAAACCTTCCCGGGCTACCATACCGGGCTTTTCTTTCCCGTTGTTTTGTCGTTAGGTGGGTGCTGAAGCAATGCCCTGAAAAGACATTGCGAAAGTGGGAAACCCTAAGAGGAAATCGACGATGACAATGACGAAACGTGCGCTCGCTCTTGCGGCGGCGACGGCGATGACGGTTGTATTTTCCGGCGCGGCGCGCGCGCAGGAAGTGCTGAACGTCTGGTGGGTGAAGGGCTTCTACAAGGCGGAAGATGACGCCCTGTTCGCCGCCATCAAGAAGTTCGAGGAAAAAACCAAGGTCAAGATCGAGCTGTCGCAATACTCGATTCAGGACACGATCCCGAAGACCGTGGCGGCGCTCGACGCCGGCACCGTGCCGGATGTCTCCTATTCCGACGTGTATGATTTTCAGGTCACCGCGAAATGGGCCTATGACGGCATTCTCGAGGATATTTCCGACATTCTCGCGCCGATGAAGGACAAGTTTGCGCCGGGCACGCTGGAAACCACATTCCTGCAGAACAACAAGGCCAACAAGAAGGCCTACTACGCCTTCCCGATCAAGCAGCAGACCATGCATATCCAGTATTGGAAAGACATGCTGCAGCAGGCCGGCTTCAAGGAATCGGATATTCCCAAGGACTGGGCTGGCTACTGGACGTTCTGGTGTGACAAGGTGCAGGCTGGTTACCGCCGCGCCTCAGGCACCCGCAACTTCGCCATCGGCCATCCGCTCGGCGTTGACTCCTCCGACAGCTTTTATTCGTTCCTGACCTTCGCTGACGCCCACAACGTCAAGCTGGTGGACGACAACGGCAAGCTGCTCGTCGATTCCCCGGAAACGAAAAAGAATCTCGCCGCCGCGCTGAAAGATTACACGGATATTTATACCCGTGGCTGCGCCCCGCCGTCCTCCACCAGCTGGAAGGATCCGGACAACAACGTCGCCTTCCACAACAAGACGACGGTGCTGACCCACAACGCGACGATTTCCATCGCCTCGAAGTGGCTCGATGATTCCAACAATGCGACCCTGACGGCTGAGCAGCGCGCGCAGGCCAAGAAAAATTACGAGGAACTCATCGCCACCGCCGGCTTCCCCAACAAGCCCGACGGCACGACCATGAAATACCGCCATGCGGTGAAGACCGGCGTGATCTTTGAAAAGGCGAAGAACAAGGCGCGCGCCAAGGAATTCGTCGCGTTCATGATGGATGAAGCGAATCTCCAGCCCTACGTCGAGGGTGCGCTCGGCCGCTGGTATCCGGTGCTGAAAGCGAGCCAGGACAGCCAGTTCTGGAAGACCGATCCGCACCGTGCGGCGGTGGATGCGCAATTCCGCAGCGGCGTCGTGCCGTTCGAGTTCACCAAAAACTTCAAGTTCACCATTCTCAACAACGAGAATGTCTGGGCCAAGGCCGCCAACCGCATCATCAATGAGAAGGTGCCGGTGGACAAGGCGACGGACGAACTGATCGCCCGCATCAAGGAAGTTGCGGCGAACTGACCTGAGCGTTCGGCCGGGCGGCGTGATCGCCACGCTGCCCGGCCTTTTTGTCACTGGAATTTGCAATGTCCGCAGCCACACTTGCCGAGACAGCCACACCGCCCGGCGCCGCCAGGAAAGACGGCATCGATTCCTGGCAGATGTGGGGGATGATCCTCGTCGCGCCCTACCTGCTCGTGTTTGTGCTGTTCGTGATTTATCCGGTGCTCTACGCCTTCTGGCTGGCGCATGAGCCAAAAAGCTATGTCGAGCTGTTCAACGACCCGATTTTTTTCCGCACCGTCATCAACACGCTCGTGTTCCTGTTCGTGGCCATCAACATCAAGATGCTGGTGGCGCTCGGCCTCTCCGGCTTTTTCCTGCATGACCGGAAATGGATCCGCTGGCTGATGGTGCTGTTCATCCTGCCCTGGGCCGTGCCGTCGATCCCGACCATTCTGTCCGTGCGTTTCATGCTCAATCCCGAATGGGGCATGATCAACCAGACCATTTTCAAGCTGACCTATGAGGACGGCCCGAACTGGCTGAACAACCCGCAACTGGCGCTGTTCCTCTCCGTGCTCATGCACATCTGGAAATCGCTGCCGTTCTGGACGCTGATCCTGCTGTCAGGCCGCCTCGCCATTTCCAACGATCTCTATGAGGCGGCGGCGGTCGATGGCGCCAATGGCGTGCAGAAATTCCGCTTCATCACCTGGCCGTCGATCGCCAAGCTCTATATCACCTGCGCCCTGCTTTCGACGATCTGGTCGCTCGGCGATTTTAATTCCGTCTATCTCTTGACGGGCGGCAACCCGGCGGACCTGACCCATGTGCTGGCCACGCTCGGCATTCGTTATCTGCGGCACGACAAGGTCGATCTCGCTATGGCGACGATTGTCAGCGCCCTGCCGCTGATCCTCCCGCTGGTGTATTTCATGATGAAGAGGCTGTCGAAATGAGCGGCGCATCGACGGGAGAACGCCGCACCATCGCTGGCGAGGCCAAGCTGCTGCTGATCGGCATTCCCGTGCTGATCTGGACGCTGCTGCCGATTTACCACCTCATGCTCTTTGCCTTTTCCTCCAAGGAATCGGCATTTCAAGGTAACCTCTGGCCAACCACGCCAACCATCCGCAATTTCGAGATCGTGCTGGGGCAGAAGCATTATTACCTCACCCATTTCTGGCAGCAGCTCTGGAACTCCACCTTCATCGCTGCGATGACCGGCGTACTCACCCTGTTTGTCGCGACCTGTGCGGCCTTCGCCATCAGCCGCCTCAAGGTGAAGGGCGGACGCACGGTGATGAATCTGGCGCTGTTCACCTATTTTATTCCCGCCGCGTTCCTCGCCGTGCCGATGTACCGCACCATGAGCTTTTATGGCCTGCTCAATTCGCAATGGTCGCTGATCCTCGCCATGATGACCATTGCCTCGCCCTACGCGATCTGGGTGCTGAAGCAGGCGGCCGACAAATTGCCGGTCGAACTGGATGAAGCGGCGATTGTCGATGGCGCGACTCCGATGCAGATTTTCCGCCTCGTGTTCATTCCGCTGATGACGCCGTCGCTGATTGCGATTGGCGCTTACGCCGTGTTGCTCGCGTGGAACGAATATCTCTACGCCTTCCTGCTCCTGTCGAAGGACACGCAGATCCCGCTGCCCGTCGCGCTCGGCAATTTCCTTCAGGCCGACGATTCGCCGTGGGAATTGCTGATGACCACCGGGCTGCTCTATGCCCTGCCGCCGGCCGCGATTTATTATGTGTTCAAGAAATACATGGTCGGCGGACTGACGGCCGGTGCAGTGAAGAGCTGACCGCCAATATTCAAACAAAAAAAGCCCGCCAATGGCGGGCTTTTCAATGCCGGTGCTGGCTTTCACTCCACGCCCAGCTTCTTCTGCAAATTCGTCGATGACGTGGTGTATTGGAACACCAGCCGCTTGTCCGGGAAAATGTAACGGTGCGCCTTCTGCGCCGCCAGCGCGACCTCATGAAAGCCGGAGAGAATGAGCTTCAGCTTGCCCGGATAATGGTTGATGTCGCCCACCGCGAAAATGCCCGGCGCAGACGTCTCGAACGTTTCCGTGCCGACGGGGATCAGATTTTCATGCAGGTTCAGGCCCCAGTTGGCGATCGGCCCGAGTTTCATCGTCAGCCCGAAGAAGGGCAGCATCACATCGCACGGCACCTGAAAGGCCGCACCATCACTGCCCTTGCACACCGCGGCTTCCAGTTTCGGCGCAACGCCCTTCAGCGCCGTCACCTGCCCGATGCGCAGATCCATTTTGCCATCGGCGACGAGCTTGCGCATCTGCTCCACCGAATGCGGCGCGGCGCGGAAATCATCGCGCCGGTGCATCAGCGTCACGCGCTTGGCGATGGGTTGCAGATTGAGCGTCCAGTCCAGCGCGGAATCGCCGCCGCCGACGATCAGCACGGATTTGCCGCGGAACTGCTCCATCTTGCGCACGGCGTAAAACACGCCCTCGCCCTCATAGGTTTCGATGGCCGGAATGGGCGGCTTCTTCGGCTGGAACGACCCGCCGCCCGCCGCGATCAGCACCACCTTGGCCTCGAACACCGTGCCGGCATCGGTGGTGACGCGGAATTTCGGCGCCTCCGCCGTGCCCAGCGTTTCAACGCTCTCCACCATCTCGCCGAGATGGAATTGCGGATGGAACGGCTTGATCTGTTCCATCAGATTATCAACCAGCCCCTGCCCGGAAATCGTCGGAAAGCCGGGAATGTCATAGATCGGCTTTTCCGGATAAAGCTCGGCGCACTGGCCGCCCGGTTTGCCGAGAATATCGATGAGGTGGCACTTGATATCGAGCAGGCCAAGCTCGAACACGGCAAACAGGCCGACAGGGCCGGCGCCGACGATGAGCGCATCGGTTTCGATTACGGGTTGAGTCATGGAGATGGCCTGCGGGAGTGGCAAAACGGCCCCGGTCATGGGTCGCGTCGGCGTGAGAGTCAACCGAACCCGGTGTCGCAAGCGGCAACGCCGCCCTGAGCGCAGCGCATTGGCGTCCGCCTCCAAACCGGTCAATCATGCGCCCCACGCAAGAAGCGCTCGCACGCACCGGAAGGCCCGCATGAAAGTTGTCCTGATCCAGATGAATTCCGACGCGGACAAGGCCGCAAACCTGACGCAGGCGCGCGCCCTGATCGAGCAGGCGATGGCGCAGGACCGGCCGGACTGGATCCTGCTGCCGGAGGTGTGGGACTTCATGGGCGGCCGCAGCGCGGACAAGCACGCTGCCGCCGAGCGCATTCCCGGCGGCCCCGCCTGGACCCTGTGCCGTGACCTGGCCCGCCAGCACAAGGTCTTCATCCATGCCGGCTCCATTCTCGAAAAGACCGATGGCGAGCGGCTGCATAACACCACCGTGGTGTTCAACCGCGAGGGTGAGGAGGTGGCGCGCTACCGCAAGATTCACCTGTTCGACATCACCGCGCCGGACGGCACGGAATACAAGGAATCCGCCACCATCGCGCCCGGCGACGCCGTGGTGACCTACGATTGCGAGGGCGTGAAAATCGGCTGCGCCATCTGTTACGATCTGCGCTTTCCCGAACTGTTTCAGGCGCTGGCCCGCAAGGGCGCTGACCTGATCGCCCTGCCCGCCGCTTTCACGCAGCAGACCGGCAAGGACCATTGGGAGGTGCTGCTGCGCGCCCGCGCCATCGAGAACGAGGCCTATGTCTGCGCCGCCGGGCAATATGGCAGCTTCAGCGTCGGCAATGAACGGCGCACCAATTACGGCCATTCCCTTGTCATCGATCCGTGGGGCCATGTCACGGCCAAGGCGTCGGATGGCATCGGCATCGTCGCCGCGCGCATCGACAAAAAAAATATTGCGAAAGTGCGCGCGCAAATTCCCGTGGCGCAGCACAAGCGCCCTGATCTGTTTCAGCAGTGAGTGCAGCCATGTCACGCGCCCAGGCCATCGCGGATATTGAAAAACACTTCGACACCGGCGCGTTCCGTGAGACGCTCGCCCGTGCCATCGCCATCCCGACCGAGAGCCAGAACCCGGACCGTGCAGCGGATCTGAAACGTTATCTCGATGACGAAATCCAGCCCGCGCTGGCAGCGATGGGATTTTCCTGCCGCGTGCTGACGCACCCGAAAGCCAAAGGCCCGTTTCTCTATGCAGAACGGATCGAAGATAAAAAACGCCCGACCGTCCTCGGCTATGGCCATGGCGATGTCATTCGCGGCCTTGATGCGGGATGGCAGAAAGGCCTGTCCCCGTGGGCTTTGACGGAAAAGGATGGCCGCTGGTATGGCCGCGGCGTGGTGGACAACAAGGGCCAGCACATCATCAATCTCACCGCGCAGGCCACTGTGCTGAAAGCGCGCGGCAAGCTCGGCTTCAATGCGAAATGGCTGATCGAGATGGGCGAGGAAACCGGCTCGCCCGGCCTGCGCGAGGTGGTGCGCGACAACCCGGATTTATTCAAGGCTGACCTCCTGATCGCGTCCGATGGCCCGCGCCTGTCGGCGGAACGGCCGATTGTTTTTCTCGGCGCGCGCGGCGCGCTGGCGCTTGACCTCACCGTCGAGGCGCGCGCCGGCGGCCACCACTCCGGCAACTGGGGCGGGCTGCTCTACAATCCCGGCATTATTCTCGCCCACGCCATCGCCAGCATTGTCGATGAGCAGGGCAAGATTCTCGTCGCCGAACTGGTGCCACTGTCCATTCCACCTTCAGTCAAACGCGCGCTGGCGGATTGCGCAATCGACGCCGGTCCGGATGGCCCGGAAATCAATGAATGGTGGGGCGAGCCGGGCCTCACCACAGCGGAAAAAGTCTTCGGCTGGTGCAATTTCGAGGTGCTGGCATTCGAGACCGGCAATCCGGCCACGCCGGTGAACGCGATTCCGCCGCGCGCCTGGGCGCGTTGCCAGTTGCGTTTCGTTGTCGGCGTTAACCCGCATGAGGTGGTGCCGGCGATTCAGAAGCATCTCGATGCGCGTGGCCTCGGCATGGTCAAGGCAACGCTGGCGGGCGATGAGATTTTCGGCGCGACGCGGCTCGATCCTGATGATGACTGGGTGCGCTGGGCCTGT
>JBOFFO010000649.1:0-2796 GCA_051648665.1 Beijerinckiaceae bacterium
CGCTTTGGGTGCGCTCATAGGTCTGGCGCGACGTGATGCCGCGCGCGATGAGGTCAGTCTGCCGGTTGATTTCGGCGGACAGGAAATTCTTGCGCGCCTCAAGCTGGGCAAGCTCGGCGCGCGGGCCTTTTTCATCGAGCTTGGCGAGCACGTCGCCTTTTTTCACGGCCTTGCCCTCGCAGCGGCAGTGCATCTCGATGCGGGCGCGCACAGGGGCAATGACCTTGGCCCAGTCCACCGGTTCGACCGTGCCGGTGCCATACACAATTTCTGCGGCGGTGCCGCGCTTGGCCGGCTGGGCCACCACGGTGATCCCGCGGCCCCAGAGAAGCCATGTCGCGGCCACCGCCGCAATCAAGACAGCACCGGTGGCGATACGTCCGGACAAGTTCATTGCTGCTCGATCTCCTCACCAACGCGTGCCGCGAGTATACCAGTGCTGACGATACGAATGCTACATGATGCGCCGCGCCTGCATGGCGCTGCGGCGTTGTTCGCCTTTCCTGCGGCATTGCGCCGCGCTAGCAGCAATGGGCAAGCCATGGCGCGAGGGCGCGCTTGCCCGCAATACAGGAAGACAATGGATCCGTTCTGGCTGACGCTGCTGGCCAAAATTGCGAGTGCCTCGGCGGTGGTGGTCATCGCATCGCTGGTGGCGCAACGCTCCAGCCCGTTTATTGGCGCGATGATTGCGACCCTGCCGATTTCCGCCGGGCCGGTGATCGTCTTTCTGGCGCATGACTATGGCGCCGCCTATATCGCCCGCAGCAGCATCGGCAGTGTTGCGGCGCTCAGCGCCAACGGGCTGTTTCTGATGGGGTATTCGCTGGCGGCGCAGCGCTTCAGCTATGCGGTGTCGCTGGCTGCCGGACTGGCCGGCTGGATGGTGTTTCTGGTCCTGTTCGATGTGAACCAGTGGAGCCTGATGCAAGCCTGGGCCGGAATTGCCGTAATCTATGCCATCGGCATTCCGCTTACCCGCCGCTACCGCCATGCGCCGATGCCCGCGGTCCGCGCGCGTGTCTGGTATGATGTGCCCTTGCGTGTTCTCGGCGTTGCCGTGGTTACCGGTGTGGTCGGATATCTGGGACAGCGCGCGGGCGCGGGCGTGTCCGGCATGGTCGCGGTATTTCCGGTGGTGTTCACCAGCCTGACATTCATCCTGCATCATACCGCTGGGGGCAAGGTTTCTGCGGCGGTGGTGGCAAACAGCTTCTGGGGCCTGCTGGGTTTTGCTGTGGCGCTGACCTTCGTACATGGCACGGTGGAGCGCATGGGATGGCCGCTCAGTCTGTCGCTCGGTCTTGGGGTTTGCATCGTGTGGAATCTTGCGCTGATCGCCCGGCGCCAGCGCAGCCTGCAACCGCGCGCAACATAATGCCGACACCTTGTTGGGTATTGACACGGTTGGCTGTAGCGCCGCCCGCATTTGCGCTACACAGAGCGGAATGATGGAGCGACATGTGCGCAAATCTCTTGCCCTGGCCGGACTTGCCGCCGCCGCCCTCGTGGCGGGCGCACTGGTCTGGCGTGGCGGAGGCGGCGCGCAGGCGGAAAAATCATCCTATCGCGTCGCGGCGGTGGAGCGCGGCGCGATTATTGCGGCGGTGAAAGCGACAGGCACGCTGACTCCGGTCTCCACCGTGCTGGTCGGTTCGCAGCTTTCCGGGCAGGTGGTCGAAATTCTGGCGGACTATAATGCGGAGGTCTCTGCCGGGCAGGTGATGGCGCGGCTGGCGTCGGACCAGATCATGGCGCGGCGCGATGCGGCTCGGGCCGATGTGATGCAGGGCGAGGCCGATCTCATGGTCAAGCGGGCGCGGGTGGAGCGGCAGCGCGCCACTTTCGAGCGGGCGCAGGCCGGCACCGCCGATCAGGCTGCGCAGCGTGACCGGGCGCAGGCCCAACTGGCGGACGCCAAGCGGACGATGGACCGGCAGGCCGAATTGTTTTCTTCCGGCTCCGGCTCGCGCGTCACGCTCGATACGGCGCGCACGCAGCATGATGTGGCCAAGGCGGCGCTCGCGTCTTCCGAAGCGCAGATCAAATCGGCAAGCGCGGAACTGACCGGGCTGGAGGTTGATATCCGGCTGGCGGAAGCAGATGTGAAGGCGGCAGAGGCGATGATCGCGCAGCGCAAGGCGCGGCTGCGCGATATTGAAATTGACCTGGAGCGCACGGACATCAAATCGCCGGTGCAGGGCGTGGTGGTGCAGAAGTCGGTTGAACTCGGACAGACCGTGGCGGCTTCGCTGTCGTCGCCGGTGCTGTTTCAGGTGGCGCAGGATCTGCGGCAGATCGAAATTTACGCCAATGTTGATGAAAGCGATGTCGGGCGCATCAGCGAAGGCCAGCGCGCAACTTTCACGGTGACCGCCTATCCGGCGCGCAATTTCGAGGGCCGCGTCAAGCAGGTGCGGCTCGGCGCGCAGACGATCCAGAATGTGGTGATTTACACGGCGGTCGTGTCGGTCGCGAACGAGGATCGTGCCTTGCTGCCGGGCATGACGGCCAATCTGTCGATCATCACTGAAGAAAAACGCGACGTGCTCAAAATTGCCAACGCGGCGTTGCGCTGGAGGCCGGCGGGCTCAGCGGCGACAACGCCGCCGCCAGCCACAGCGCCGCCCGCGGCTGGAGCGTTTTCGCTCGATGCACCGGCGGGGCCGAATCCTTTCGCGACCGGCGGTAATCGCGGTAGCGGCGGACGTGGTGAAGGTGGCGGCGGCGGACGGGGCGGCGGGCGCGCGATGGAGGAGTTGCGCGAGACGCTCATGGCGGAGTTGAAGCCGGATG
>JBOFFO010000650.1:0-7111 GCA_051648665.1 Beijerinckiaceae bacterium
TTGTCACGGTGGGCATCATCGTCGGCATGGCCATCGGCCTCCTCTGAGCAGACGGAATGGCGCAGGCCGATGGCCTGCGCCAAAGCGGATCAATGGAGGCGAGGTCGAGCATGCGGATTGCAGTACCGGCAGAGACGGAAGGCAATGAAGGCCGCGTTGCGGCGACGCCGGAGACAGTGAAGAAATTCATCGGTCTGGGCGCGGTCGCGACTGTCCAAAGCGGGGCTGGCCTCGCGTCCGGCATCACCGACGAGGATTACCGTGCGGCCGGTGCAACCGTTGCTGCGAATGCTGCGGACACGCTGAAAGATGCAGCGATTGTCCTGCGCGTGCGCCGCCCCTCTGATACCGAAATCGCCAGCCTGCCAAAAGGCGCGCTTGTGATTGCGACGATGGACCCCTACGGCCAGGAGACAGCGCTAAACGCCATGGCCGCACAGGGCGTATCAGCCTTTGCGATGGAATTCATGCCTCGCATCACCCGCGCGCAGGTGATGGACGTGCTGTCATCGCAGGCCAACCTCGCCGGCTACCGTGCCGTGATCGACGGCGCGGCGGAATATGGCCGCGCCCTGCCGATGATGATGACTGCCGCCGGCACTGTTCCCGCCGCGCGCATTTTTATCATGGGCGTCGGCGTTGCCGGCCTTCAGGCCATCGCCACCGCACGCCGTCTTGGCGCCGTCGTGACAGCGACAGATGTCCGCCCGGCAACCAAGGAGCAGGTGGAATCGCTCGGCGCAAAATTTCTGGCGGTCGAGGACGAAGAGTTCAAGCAGGCCCAGACCGCTGGCGGTTATGCCAAGGAAATGTCCGCTGAATATAAGGCCAAGCAGGCTGCCTTGACTGCGTCTCACATCGCCAAGCAGGACATCGTGATTACGACGGCGCTGATCCCTGGTCGCCCGGCGCCGAAGCTGATTACTGCGGAGATGGTCAAATCCATGCGCCCCGGCTCGGTTATTATCGATCTGGCGGTTGAGCGCGGCGGCAATTGCGAGCTGGCCAAACCGGGCGAAGTGGTTGTGACGGATAACGGCGTGAAAATTGTCGGCCATCTCAATGTGGCCGGTCGGCTCGCCGCCACCGCCTCATCGCTCTATGCCAAAAATCTCTATGCCTTCGTCGAAACAATGATCGACAAGAAGGACAAGAAGCTCGCTGTGAACTGGGACGATGAGCTTGTGAAAGCCACATTGCTGACGCGCGATGGCGCCGTTGTGCATCCCAATTTCCAGCCGAAAGCCTGAAGGACTTTTGATCATGGCCACACCAGCGGAACTCCTCCAGCAGGCCCGTGACGCGCAAGCGGCGGCGGAATCAGCGGCGGCAAAGGCACAGGCTGCCCTTCAGGCCATGCAGAATCTTGCCGACGGCGCAGGCGCGGCGGCGCACGCCGCGACCGGTGGCGCCGTTGATCCCTTCGTGTTTCGCTTCGCAATATTCGTAATGGCAATTTTCGTCGGATATTATGTGGTGTGGTCTGTGACCCCGGCGCTGCATACGCCGCTGATGTCCGTCACCAACGCTATTTCCTCCGTGATCGTTGTCGGCGCACTGCTTTCAGTTGGTGTTTCTGCCCTTCCCGCGATGGGTGATGGCCCGCTCTGGGCGCGCGTCTTTGGATTTATCGCGCTTGTTTTCGCCTCCGTGAACATATTCGGCGGCTTCCTCGTCACCGAGCGCATGCTCGCGATGTACAAGAAGAAGGGCTGAGGCACGATCATGCTGAACGCAAACATCGCCAACCTTCTCTACCTCGTCGCCGGCGTTCTTTTCATTCTGTCGCTGCGCGGCCTGTCCCACCCGACAACCTCGCGGGACGGTAACCGCTACGGCATGATTGGCATGGCCATCGCGATGGTCACGACCCTGCTGTTGGCCCCGCCGGCGGATTTTATGGCGTGGCTGTTGCTCATTCTCGGCCTTGGCATTGGCGGCGGCGCTGGCGCGTATCTCGCGCGCAAGGTGCAGATGACCTCGATGCCACAGCTTGTGGCCTTCTTCCATTCTCTCGTCGGCCTGGCGGCTGTGCTTGTCGCTGCCGGCGCGCTCTATGCACCGCAGGCTTTTGGCATTGGCAATGTCGGCACAATCTCCAAGGCCAGCCTTGTCGAAATGGCGCTCGGCGTTGCAATCGGTGCGGTGACTTTCACCGGATCGGTCATCGCCTTCCTCAAGCTTGATGGCCGTATGTCCGGCAAGCCGATCCTGCTGCCGCAGCGCCACGTCATCAATATCGGCCTGGGCGTTGCGTTGCTCATTCTCATTGCGATGTTCGTGCGCACCGAAAGCCATGCGCTGTTCTGGATGATTGCGCTCGTCTCCTTTGTGCTCGGCGTGCTGCTGATTATCCCGATTGGCGGCGCCGACATGCCGGTCGTCGTGTCGATGCTCAATTCCTATTCCGGCTGGGCGGCGGCGGGCATTGGCTTCACGCTCGGCAATCTTGCGCTGATCATCACCGGCGCCCTCGTCGGCTCATCGGGCGCGATCCTCAGCTATATCATGTGCAAGGCCATGAACCGGAGTTTCATCTCCGTCATTCTCGGCGGGTTCGGCGGCGACGATGCGGCGGCCGCGGCCCAGTCGGGCGAGGCCAAACCCTACAAGGCTGGTTCCGCTGATGATGCCGCCTACATCATGAAAAATGCGCAGAAGGTCATCATCGTGCCGGGTTACGGCATGGCGGTGGCGCAAGCCCAGCACGCCCTGCGCGAAATGGGCGACCTGCTGAAAAAGGAAGGCGTGGAGGTGAAATACGCCATCCACCCCGTTGCAGGCCGCATGCCCGGCCACATGAACGTCCTGCTCGCGGAAGCGAACGTGCCATATGATGAAGTCTTCGAATTGGAAGACATCAATTCCGAATTTGCGCAGGCCGATGTCGCCTTTGTCATTGGCGCGAACGATGTCACCAATCCGGCGGCGCGCACGGACAAGTCCTCGCCGATTTACGGCATGCCCGTGCTCGATGTGGAAAAGGCTGCGAACGTGCTGTTCATCAAACGCAGCATGGGCGGCATTGGCTATGCTGGCATCGACAATGAACTGTTCTACCGCAACAACACCATGATGTTGCTCGCCGATGCCAAGAAGATGGTCGAGAGCATTGTGAAAGCGCTGGCGCACTAAAACCGATGGCTGCGGAGAAAACTGCGCAGCCTGCGGCGGCCCGATCGTCAGCACGGTTTTTTCTGAAGCGCGTCGTCATCGGCGCGCTTTTGTTTTGCGTCACATTGTATGCAGGCATTTGCCTCTACATGTTCACCGTGCAACGGCAGTTGCAATATCGGCCCGATATCGCGCGCATCGCACCGGCAGCGACAGGGCTGTCGACCGCCGAAGAAATCACGCTGCGCACACCCGATGGCGAAACCCTGGTGAGCTGGTGGGTCGCGCCACAGCATGCATCGCAGCCGGTATATCTCTATTTCCACGGCAATGGCGGCAACCTCGCCCGCCGTACTGCCCGTTTCCAGCGCTTGATCCAGAACGGCGCGGGGCTGATGGCCCTGAGCTGGCGCGGTTATGGCGGATCCACCGGCTCTCCGAGCGAGGATGGATTTCATGCAGACGCGCGGGCAGCCTATGCCTGGCTGGCACAGCACATCGCTCCGACCCGTATCATTACGATCGGGGAATCCATCGGCACGGGCGTTGCCGTAAAGCTGGCGAGTGAGCAGCCGATGCGGGCGCTGGCGCTCGATTCACCGTATTCATCGACGGCGGATGTGGCACGCGACCGCTACCCGTGGCTGCCGATTGGACGGCTGATGCGCGACCAGTTCAGGGCCGATCTCTCTGCGCCACAGGTAAAAATTCCGGTCTTGATTGGCCATTGCCGGGACGACCTCACGATACCGCTGATTTTCAGCCAGCGGCTAGCTGTGCTCTTTCCCACGCCGCCGCGTGTGGCCATTATCGACGGCGCTTGCCACCCCGTACCCTACGCGCCTTTTATTGAGGTGCTGGAACAATTCATTGCCGCACACAGGCCCGCATGACCATTTCCATCCGCACCACAACATTTGATGACCGCGAGGCGATCATCGACCTGATATGGGAATTGAATCGCTTTGAGTTTCCCCTGTCTTCCGACCGCGCGAAGGATCGCGCTGACGCTGCGCGCTGCCTGCGGGACAATGACGAAGCGGTGCGCAGCACCCGCGGCCTTTCCATTGTTGCCGAAATTGATGGGGTGATGGCGGGCTATCTCTGCCTGGCCGTTGAGTCCATCGGTAGCTTCGTGCGTGAGGATTTGCGCCGCGTCGCTTTTGTTCGCGAACTGGTGGTGGCGGAGCGATTTCGCCGCGCCGGTATCGGACAAAAACTGTTGCAGGAGGCTGAGGATTACGCAGTTTCCATGGGGATGAAACGGCTGATGCTCGGTGTACTGGCGCGCAACGCGGCCGCACAGAACGCCTACCTCAAATTCGGCCTGCGGCCCTATGCCATCGAAATGATGAAAGAACTGGACTGAGCGACTGTTATGGCGCCGGCCAGCGAAAATCATCAGCGCGGCCGGGCTTGGGTTCCGCGATGCGGCCGAAATCAAACGGCCGGTTGTTTCCAAGCACCGGCGGAGTGGCGGTCGCGCGTGTCAGCAGCACGCCGCCCTGCGCGCGTGCATCCTGCGTCAGCGGAATGATCGCGCCCGCCACTGGTTTGACAGGCACGGAAACCGGCGGCGCAAGATCGGTGATGCCAGCCACCATCCTGTCAATGGCGCGCTCAATGCCGCCTGCCTGCAATTCCATCGGCAAGGGCGCGGCAGCACTGGGATCAGACGGCAGCGCAATCACCGATGTCGGCCCGCGATTGCCGATCATGCGCTTCAACTCGATCTCTACGAAATGTGCAGCCTTGCGGGCGCCGGCCCGGTTGAAATGCACGCCATCTCCCGCCCGCAGCCGCGTGATCTGGCCATTGATGTCGGGGCCGGATGGCGCATAGCGTCCCTGGGAGTCAGCAAACGAATCCCACACATCGATATAAAGGCCGCCTGTGCGCAAGACATGCTGGCGCACGATTTCATTCAGCTCCCTCATGCTTGCAGAATAACTCGCATAGGGCATAGGCGGCATGCCAACCCACAGCAGCGGAATTTGCTTTTCGGCAAAGATCCGCGCCACAGCATCAATGCGCTGGCCGTAGAGTTCACGCCACTTGTCGGTGCCGGGTTCGTGAGACTGACCGGCTTCATCGCGCAAGGCTTGCCGGTCATTCACCCCCAGTTGCATCACGGCGAATGAAATCTTGTTCTGGCCGGACAAAAATTCCTGCAAGGATTTCGGCCAGTCATAAAAATCATTGCGCACCAGTCCGGATTCGGCGCGCGTCCGCCTCGTCACCAGCACATCGGCCTGATCAGCAAAGACCTCCTCGATTCCGGCGCCAAGAAATTCCCCCATGGAGTCGCCGAACACGACAATGAATATGCTGGGGTCGACTTTCACCTTGTCCGGCGTGTCATGCACGACCACAACAGGCGTCTGCTGCACCCGGCGGGGAAGTTCGATGATGCGGGCGCCGCTGCTGCGTCGGGGTAAAACAGGCCGGGCGTCCCGCCTCTGCCGTTGCCGCGCCTGATCAAGGATGAATTGCAGCGCCTCATTCTGCGCCAGGGCTGGCGGCGCAGCCGCCATCGCGCCAATCAAGGCTGCAGCCAACGCCCATGCCATCATGACCATGCGGATAAAACGCAAAGGAGCCTGTCTTTCTGCCAAACCGGCGTCACTATAACCTTTGGAACATGGCGGCACCAAGCCCGCACGGATACGCGGCACCAGCACACCGCCAGCGCGCCGCGATCCGCCTTCGGACTTCAGTCCAGTCCGGGACTGTCGCCGAAAGCGCACACCTGCTGCACAAACCGCAACAACTGATCCAGACATTCAGGCGGATGGCCCGCCGCCGCTTGCGCCAGACCCGGCATTGAGACACGCTTGAAAAAAAGATTTCAGGGGTTGGGTATGCTCAAGGTCATCTTTCAAGCCGGAATTTCGCTGGCGGCTCTCGCCGCAGCATCCGGCGCCGCTCACGCGCAGCACTTGCTGCCCAGCGGCGCCACCGCCAGCAATGTCATCACCTTCGGCGACAGCCTGTCTGACGGCGGCAACTTCAAGGCGCAGAACCCCGGCGCGGCGTTCAATGCGCCCTATCTCGGCGGCGCGACGTTTCTGAACGGCGCACCCAACCCGCTGCCGCTGAACCTCAACCGCTTCACCAACGGCCTGACCTGGGCGGAGACGCTCGCCGCGCAAACCGGCGCAGGCGCGCCTGTGTTGTTTGGCGGCGGTGCCGTGGCTGCCGGGGCCAATGCCAACTACGCCTTCGGCGCGTCGCGCTCCGACGCCATCCCTGCGCTGGTCGGAACGGGTGCGACACTTGGTCCAGCGCTCGGCATTCAGGGCGTGATTGCTTCACCGACAGCGGTCGGTGCGACCGCCCCTATCGGTGGCGGCGCAACCTTCGGCATCACCACCGTTCCCGGTCTGCCGCAGCAGATTGCCGCCTATGGTGCCAATGGCGGCACGTTCGGCCCCAATTCCCTTGTCACGATCTGGTCGGGCGCGAACGACATTTTCCAGATCAGCAGCGGTTACCCCGCCGGTGCGACGCCCACGCAGATCATTCAGGGCGCTGCGGTTAATGTCGGTACCGCCGTCGGGCAGGTCATGGCGCTGGGCGCGCGCAATATCATCGTCAACAATCTGCCGGACCTTGGCGCAACCCCGAGTTCGATCACCGGTGGCGCTGCGGCCATCGCACAGGGCACCGCCGCGGCGAACGGTTACAATGCGGCGCTGACCTTCGCCCTCTCTGGCGCGGCTGCGGCAGCCCCAGCGGGAACAAACATCATTCTCGTTGATGTGAACAAGGCGTTCGCCGCCGTCACCGCCAACCCCGCCGCCTATGGCTTCACCAATGTCACCGCGGCCTGTGTGACCACGCCCGCCTGCATCGGCGGCGGCGCCGCGGCACAGGCCGGTTATCTCTTCTGGGATACAGTTCACCCCACCGCCGCCGGCCACGCGCTCGTCGCCCGGCTCGCCCAGGCTTATCTCGCGGCGACCGGCGCAACGCCCGCCTATGGCCGTCTCTTGGC
>JBOFFO010000651.1:0-6771 GCA_051648665.1 Beijerinckiaceae bacterium
GCTCGACACGGCTTTGCTGTTTTTTGGGTCATACATCTTGGGCTGCTGTCTTGGATGCATGCTCAAGCAATGGTTGAGCGGCGCTTCTCCCGCAGCGGAACCTCAGATTCACGCGCCAGTCGCACTGGCGACTGTAACGCAAGCCGTGGCAGCGGCGCAGCCTCCTGCTGCGCCTGTGACTGCCGTAGGGCCTGCCGTATCGAGGGTTATCGCCCCGCCAGCAGTTCCGCCGCCGCCTGTAGTGCGCGCCTCGGCGCCGCCTCCCGTAGTCGCTCCGTCATCCCATGCGTCAGCGAGCTCGCCTGCCCCTGTTACGCTCAAGGCTGCCGAACCAGCGCCTCTGGCAGCGCCGCGCGTGGAGGGCGAGGATTTGCATGGCGGCAAACGTCCCGCAGGGCTGGCGTCTCCGCGCGGCGGCAAGGCTGACGATCTCAAGCTCATTCGCGGCATCGGCAAACAGAATGAGGGCCGTCTGCACGGCCTCGGTATCTGGCATTTCGATCAGATTGCCGCATGGACGCGCGAGAATATCGAATGGGTCGGCAGCTATCTCGCTTTCCCCGGCCGCATTGATCGCGAGGACTGGATCACTCAGGCGCGCGACCTCGCTGCCGGCGTGACAACCGCATTTGCTGCGCGCGTGCAGCGCGGCGAAGTCGCGACCTCTAAGGATGACGGGTCGGCAGGGCAGGGCAATGTGGCCGCTCTCGGCGCAGACGGGTATGAAGGCGTGCGCCCAAAAAATACGCTCGCCGCACCGCGCGGTGCCAAGCCGGACGATCTCAAGCTCGTCAACGGCATTGGCCGCGCCATTGAGCAGAAACTCAATGGTCTCGGGATCTGGCATTTCGATCAGATCGCCGCCATGAGCGACGACGAACTGAAATTTATTTCGAGCTTCGTCGGGTTCCCCGGTCGCGCCCTGCGTGAAAACTGGCGCGAGGACTCACGCACGCTTGCGACGGGTGACGATACGGCTCATTCGTTGGCGGTAAAGGCAGGAAAAATCCCCTCCAGCAGTGATACGCCGAAGAGGTGATCGTTCAGAGGGGCGTCACTTCGCGCATGCGGTGATTTTGAAACAGCGCATGCGCTCCAGCTTTTCGCTCTATCGTGGCTCATCCTGTTGGAGGCCGCAAAGGCTCAGGCTGCCTTTGCCGGTTTGTGCGCGATAAATGTGCCGTCCTCAGTGCGGGCGAGAAAATCCGAGATTTTCAGGATGCTCGGCATATCATCAAGCCATGGGGCGTGTCCCTGACCCGGCACGACAAATCCCTCGCAACGCGGATGCCGCGCCACCATCTCATCGAGCGTTGCCTGGGCAAGAATATCGGAATGGGCGCCCCGGATCGCCAGTGTAGGAATATCGCGCAAGCCTTCGAAAAGGGGCCAAAGCACCGGCAGCGGCTTTTCCAGATCGAGCATCTCCAGCGTGCGCATCAGATTGACATCATACTGGCTGACGAGCCGGCCATCGCGTTCAGCCCATGTCTTGCGGGCGACGCGCATCCAGTCCTGTTCGGACAAGATCGGAAATTGTGCGCCGGAGAACTGCTTGAGAATATCCGCCGCTTCTTCAAAATTGCGCGGCGAAGGCATTTTCCCGACATAAGAGCGGATGCGCACCAAACCCTTGGCATCCACAACCGGGCCAATATCGTTGAGGATCGCCGCACGCAGCAATGCCGGGCGCATGGCGCTCAACCCCATCGTGATCAGGCCGCCACGCGAAGTGCCGAGGAAGGCCGCTTCATGCACGCCCGCCGCTGTCAGAAAAGCCAGCGTATCGCCCGCTTCGACATAAGGATCGTAATTCATCCAGCGCGGGTCATGGTCGCTCATGCCGCGTCCGCGGTAATCAAGCGCCAGCACGCGCCGGGGACGTTCGCTGTGCTGCGACAACGCCAATGCAAGTTCATGAAAATCAGCCGCCGTGCGCGACAGGCCTGGCAAGCATATTAGCGGCGTGCGCGTCCAGAGCCGGGAGCCGTAATCACGCCCATGCAGGCGCAAACCGTCGGGCGCGGAGGCGTAAAAGCTGGAAAATCCGGTATCGGGCATGCGCAATCCTGCAATGTTGGATTGCTTATAGCAGAACCCTAAGGGCCTTGCGCAAGGTCGTGCCGTGCGCCGCGCCGCAGATCGGTCTCGATGCGCAGCGGCGTGCCCGGCTCAAAACGTGCGCGATAGACCTGCAGATTTTCCATGATCCGCTGCACATAATTGCGCGTCTCTGTGAACGGAATGCGCTCGATCCAGTCCACAGGATCGACATGCGGCTGCCGGGGATCGCCATAGGCGTCGATCCATTTTTTCACATTGCCGCCGCCGGCATTGTAAGCCGCGAATGTCAGGATATAGGAACCGCGCCACGCTTCGACGAGTTCCGATAGATGTGCTGCGCCGATTTGCGCATTGTAGGCAGGGTCGCTGAGCAGCCGCGCCTGATCGTAATTCGTCTTGGCGCGGCTGGCGGTGACGCGCGCGGTGCCCGGCATCAGCTGCATCAGACCCATCGCACCGGCATGCGAAACCGCACGCGGATTGAATGCACTTTCCTGCCGCGCAATGGAATGCACGATCGGCTTTTCGACTGGCGCCATGAGGTGCTGGAAATCAGGAATGCCGGCGGTCGGGAACGCATGATATTTCAGCATCACCCCGCGCTGGAGTGCAAGCTTGCCGAGCACAAGTTGACCGCGCGTGTCATGGCGCGCAGCGAGCATCAAGCCCAGCGCGTGCAATTGCAGGTCTGTGCCGGACGTTTGCGCCATGTCGGAAATCATCACCATGGCGGCATCGCGTTCGCCCAGCGACAGCAGCAGATCGACAGCACGCAATTCCGCGTCTTGCGCAATCAGTGTGCGCTCTTCCGGCGTCAGTGCCGGTAGTTGCGCCGGCATATCGGCAAGACCGAGTTCTGCACGGGCCAGTTGTCCGTAAAAGAACGCGCTGTGCCGCGCCGCCTCTTCAAAATACGCTTTCGCTTGTGCCGGTTCATTGTTGTGACGTGCTGCACGTCCCAGCCAATAGGCGGCGCGCGCTTGCGACATCGGCATGCGCGCCGACTGTTGCGCCAGGCGAAAATGCGGTTCAGCCTTCTTGCCGTCATTGAGAAAACGCAGCGCGATCCAGCCCGCGTGAAATTCAGCTTCCACCTGCATCGCGGGGCTGGCCGCACCATGCCCCGCCGCAACCGCATAGGCGAGCGCAGGTTCGCCCGCATCAAGCAGTTTGCGTGTAATCATCCGCCGCTCGACCCACCATTCATCGCCATCCGCTAGAATCGCCGCGTCGCGCGTCAGCTTCTCGATCATTTTGGCTGCGCCCGTCGCATCATTGCCGCGCCGCGCCAGTTGTGCGCGCGCAAAAATCGCGGAGGTGTCGTTGGCGACGCTGGCGGGAATGGCGGCGATGAGCGCCTTGGCATTCGGCGTTTCGTTGTCGAGCGCCTGCCGCGCCTTGACGATGGCCGCATAGTCGGCCCCGGCACGCGCCGCTGCGCGTGTGGCTTTCGCCCACATGGATTTGAAAATATAGCGCTCCATCCGCGCGCGGTGGTCGTCGCGCGTGATGACGTTGCCGAAATCCTTCAGCACGGACTCTTCCGTCTCGTCGCTGAAATGATCGGTGCGCCACACGGTCCGGATCATCGCCTCGGCTTCGGATTTCTTGCCGTCTGCAACGAGGGCGCGCGCCAGAATGATGCGGCCCATTGCGGTGACAGGCGTGCGCTCAGCAAAGAAGGTGCGGATCAGGCTGGGACTTTTGACATCGGCAACCAATGCTTCCTCGGCGCGGCGCATGAGCAGATTGCGCGTTGGCCAGTCCGGGTTCGCCTGGAGAAAGGCGACGACCCTGTTGTGCGAAACAGAGCGATTGCCAGAGCGGACAATGAACCACTCCACAGCCGTGCGTGCCGCCTTGTCGGTGATGCGCCGCGCGGCTGCGTCGCCACCGGCAATGTCGCCCTTCTGGTAGGCGGCGATGGCTTCACGGGCCGCGAAGTGGTCGGCGGGCGGGAAGGGGGCAAGGTCGGGCGCCGGCACGGCCTCGTTCTGGCTGGCAAGGCGCAATGACGCGAGGACCGGAAAAGGGTTGGGCACATCCGGCAGCGCCGGCGCATAGGCCAATGCAGCGCTGTTGGATGACGAAGCAGCCTGCGGAAGGGTTGCGGGTCCACTTGCAGGGCCACTGGCCGGTCCCGTCCGGGCGGCGGCAATGATGGGAATGATGGCCGGGGGCACTGGTGCCGGATTGGCTGCAAGGCCGCGCGATTCCGGCAGCAGCGGGTCAGGGCGCGGATCAATCGCCGTCTCGACCTCAAGTGTCTCGGAGGCTGCTGAGGCGGAAGGAGGCGCCGGGGCGGTCATGTCCGCAGCAGGAGCGGCTTGCCTCAACGCAATAACAGTGCGGGCGCCATAGCCCATGCCGAAGGCCGTCAGGACGAGGGCAACAGCGGTCATCGTGCGCGGCATCAGCAAACGCTCCTCTGCATCTGGCCGCCGGCCAGACGAATGAATGTCGCCCGATCCTCTTGGCGAACCGTTAACCGTACCCGCCCTGCCAGCGCTTCTTGACGGTCAAATCGGACTTTTTTCAGCCACGCCGGGCCAATGCATGAGGCGAGATGCCTTTTGCGTCTCCGGGCCTTTTGCGCGAACGGCCTTGCGGGTAAGGGTGCAGGCAGAAAAGTGAAGGCGGCGCAGCCGCGACAGGGAGACCGTGATGGCAACGGGCAAGATGTTCCGGGGATCGATGACCGCGCTGATTACCCCGTTCAAGGACGGGAAATTGGATGAGGCGGCATTCCGCGCCCATGTCGCGTGGCAGATCGAGAATGGCACGCAATGCCTGGTTCCTGTTGGCACCACCGGCGAAAGCCCGACGCTCAGCCATGACGAGCACAAGCAGGTCGTGGAATGGTGCGTTCATGAAGCGCGCGGCCGCGTGCCAGTGATGGCCGGCGCCGGCTCAAACAACACCGCCGAAGCAATCGAACTCGCGGTGCATGCGGAAAAGGCTGGCGCGGACGCCATCCTCTCCGTCGCGCCCTATTATAACAAGCCGACGCAGGAAGGGCTGTTTCAGCACTTCAAGGCAGTGAACGATGCGGTTGGGATTCCGATATTCGTTTACAACATCCCGCCGCGTTCCGTCGTCGATATTTCGAATGAGACGATGGCCCGGCTTTACGAGCTAAAGAACATTGTCGGCGTGAAGGACGCAACGGGCAATGTCGCCCGCGTGTCGCAGCAGCGCCATCTGCTTGGCCCCGATTTCATCCAATTGTCCGGCGAGGACATGACGGCGCTTGCCTACAATGCCGCTGGCGGCGTGGGCTGCATTTCCGTGGTCGCGAATGTTGCGCCACGCCTGTGTGCGGATTTGCAGGAAACATCGCTCGCTGGCGACTATGCCGCTGCACTGAAAATTCAGGATCGCCTGATCCCGCTGCATGATGCCATTTTCCGTGAGCCGGGATTGGCCGGCGCCAAGCACGGGCTGAAAATTCTTGGCCGGAACAATGAAGAGGTGCGGCTGCCACTGATGAAAGTCACGGCCCCGACCGGCGAGATGATCCGCAAGGCGATGGTCTATGCGGGTCTCGTGAACGCCTGACAGAAAAGACATTACGGGCCAAGCCATGTATCAGCCGCCACACTTCAAGATCGAACACACGGACACGATGCTCGCGCTCATCGCGGCGCATCCCCTCGGTCTTCTGATCAGTGCTGGTGCGCGCGGTGTGCTGGCCAACCCCGTTCCGTTTGTGGCTGTGCGGACTGGCGAGGCCATCGATCTGCGCTGCCATCTCGCCAAACCGAATCCACAATGGCAGGCGATTGAAGAAGGCGCGGACATGCTTGTCGTATTTCAGGGCGCGGGCGCCTATGTCACGCCCGGCTGGTATGCGACGAAAAAGGAAACCGGCAAGGTTGTGCCGACATGGAATTATATGATCGTGCAGGCACGCGGGACGGCGACGACGCACCATGATGCAGACTGGCTGCGTGCGCAGATTGATCTGATGACCAACCAGCAAGAACAGGGCCGCGCTGAATCCTGGGCCGTATCCGACGCGCCGGACAATTTCACGCAGGCGCAGATGCGCGGCATTGTCGGCGTCAATATCCGCGTCACGGATATGCAGGGCAAGTTCAAGCTGAGCCAGAATCGCAATGAGGCCGACCGGCACGGCGTGATCGCGGGTTTGGCGAACGAAGCCGGTTCAGCGAAGGTTGTCGGCGACATCATGCGCGAACGCGAAAATTTGCGCATGCCATGAAGAAGCAGTCATGAAAAAGCCGGCTGTCCGCAACCGGGTCGCCGCCGAAAATCGGCGCGCGCGGTTTGATTATGAAATCCTCGAAACCTATGAAGCAGGCCTGCAACTCACGGGCACTGAGGTGAAGTCTTTGCGTGGCGGTAAAGCGACCATCGCGGAGAGTTATGCGGGGCCAACTGGCAGTGAACTGTTTTTGTTCAACGCCAATATCCCGGAATATCTGGAGGCGAACCGCTGGAACCATGCGCCGCGCCGTCCGCGCCGGCTGTTGCTGCATGCGCGCCAGATCAACAAGCTCATCAATGCTGTGCAGAAGGAAGGGCTGACGCTCGTACCCCTGAAAATTTATTTCAACGACAAGGGCAGGGCGAAGCTCGATCTTGCACTCGCGCGCGGCAAGAAATTGCACGACAAGCGCGAAACGGAAAAAAAGCGCGACTGGAACCGCGACAAACAGCGGCTCATGCGCGAGCGCGGTTGAC
>JBOFFO010000652.1:0-2567 GCA_051648665.1 Beijerinckiaceae bacterium
GCAAACAGCGCGCGCAACCCGCGCGCAATGGCGGGATAGCGCACCAGCGCATCGGCAATATAATCCTGGCCATAGGGAATGCCGGTCTGGCGCAGATAGCGGCTGAACATGCGCATCAGCGCCGCATCGCGCCACGGCATGCCGGCGGTCACGATCAGTTTGTTGAAGCCATCGGATTCCGCTTGATCGGCGAACACGGCGAGCAGACCCTGCTCGACGCATTCATCGATGGCGTCGATGTCGATGGCCGCGCCATCCGGCAGCATCAGCGTCATGTCATGCAGCCACACGCCGTCTGCTTCCTGTCCCCCGGCGGGCGTGACGTGATAGGTGCGCTCGTTGATGACCTTGAAGCCCATATTCTCCAGCACGGGCACACGATCTGACAGCGGAATGGCCGCGCCGCGTGTGTAGACTTTCAGGCTGGCATGCTGTGCATCGGCGTTGCGGCGGCGGTAGAGATCGACCGCGCGCGGTTGCGCATCCGAAAGCGGCTCGATGATGGCGATATCGGCCAGCGCATCCTCAGCGCCGAAGGCTTCGCGGTAGGAGGCGCTGAACGCATCGGCATAGCGGGCGGAGAGATGCCGGCCTTCCGCGCCTTTTTCGCTGAGCCGGTCCCGCAGCGCATCCGGCCATGTCCGCACCAGTGCCGCAATGCCGGATTCAATTTCGGCGCGGGACGGTTGCGGCGTCGCCCCGCCATCGCGGCCGATAATGTAATGCGTGCGCGACAGCGGCCCTTCCGGATAGGCCGGATAGGAGGCGGAAATCCTTCCGTCATAGATTTTCGCCAGATATTCACCGACACGGCGGCGCACAGTGGTGTCGTACCGGTCCTTCGGGATGAACACGAGCGCCGACACATAACGGTCAAACGTATCGACGCGCGTCAGCGCGCGGATGCGCGGGCGGGCGTAGAGCGCCAGAATATCCGTGGCGAAGCCATGCAGCGTATCGGCATCGATCTGGAACAATTCGTCGCGCGGAAAACTCTCGATCACATTGCTGAGCGCCCGGCCCGAGTGGCTGGCCGGATCGAAGCCGATGCGCGCCACCGTGTCCGCCACCTTGCGGCGCAGATAGGGAATATCGCTCGGCGATGACGTGTAGGCGTGGGAGGAAAACAGCCCGACCACGCGCAATTCGCCTTCCAGCGTGCCATCGGCGGCAAAAGTCTTCACGCCGATATAATCGAGATGCACGCGGCGGTGCACGCGCGATTTGACATTCGCCTTGGTGATGATCAGCGCCACGGGCTGGGCGAGAAAGGCGCGCACCTCCGGCGTGACCGTCACCAGTTCCTTGCCACGCCGCAGCACCCGCATCGCCGGGTCGCGCAAAATGCCGAGGCCCGTGCCATCCACCGGCGCCGAGGCGGCATCGCCATCCGGATAGGTGTAGGCGCGCAGGCCCAGCAGCGTGAAGTTATCGGCGTTGATCCAGTCCAGAAACGCAATCGCCTCGCGCACCTCATCGGCGGGCAGGGGCGGCGGATTGGCGCGGTAGGCCATCACGGCGGCAGAAATCTGCGCCCGCATCGCCGCCCAGTCACTCACCGCCAGCCGCACATCGGCATAAACCTTTTGCAGCCCCTCGCTGAGTGCGGTTTGCACCGTTGCACTTTCAATGCGGTCCACAACGATCTGGATCAGACTCTCGCGCCGCGCGCCCTGCGGCGCAGCAACGGAGGCATCGCCCGCAAAGGCTACGAAGGCGCCCTGCTTGTCGCGCTGCACGCCAAGGATCGGATGCATCACCAGCAGCGGCTCCAGCCCGCGCTCCTGAATTTCCGCCAGCGTTGAATCGAGCAGAAAGGGCGAGTTGTCGTTCAGGATGGTGATGGCGGTCAGTTCACGCTGCTTGCCTGCGATGCTTGCGTCGAACGGCAGCAGCGCGATGGTGGTTTCGCCCGGCTTGTGCGCGGTGCGCAGATGGGCAAGCGCCAGCCCGGCCAGTGTGCGACGCGCCTCCGCATCCAGCGCCGCCAGATCCTCATCGACGGAGCGGGCGAAGAACACGGTCTGAAAATCATCGGGGTTCGCAGGCGCAGCGGAGGGTGTGGCGGCAATTTCAGTGGACATCGGCGCTTTCCCTCCGGCCATAGACGCAACATTGTTTTTCGGCGAGCTTAGCCCCAACCCCGTGCCGCGACCAGATGGATGGCTTCTATGGATGACAAGCGTTTGAAAAAGCCGGAATCAGGCGAGAAGCCGTACCGGCAGGATGCCCCGCCGCCGCCGATGGCGCTCAGCCTCGCGCCCGGCGCGCTGTCGTCCGGCATGGCCGCCTATTTCGACAAGTGCAACGAGAAGATCGGCTTCGTGCCGAACGTGCTGCAAAGCTACGCCATCGATAATGCCAAGCTTGAAGTTTTCGCAGCGTTCTACAATGATTTGATGCTCGCGCCGTCGGGCCTGTCGAAGCTGGAGCGCGAGATGATTGCGGTGGTAGTGTCGGCGGAAAATCGCTGCTTCTATTGTCTCACCGCCCACGGCGCCGCCGTGCGGCAATTGTCCGGCGATCCCGTGCTGGGGGAAATGCTGGTGATGAATTACCGCGCTGCG
>JBOFFO010000653.1:0-3992 GCA_051648665.1 Beijerinckiaceae bacterium
CTCATGGGGTGTGATATAGCAGATGATGTCCGGGGAGGGCCAATCGGCTGTGTTGACCATAGTGGGATTTGGCTCATCCCCACGGATTGTAGAAGGCAGGATTTTTGCGTATGTATGGTTAGAATAAGCCTAATTTAGCGCATCAAAGCGGGGAATTTTATCGTGCGTCATTCTTTGAAATGGATTGCCGTCGCCGGGGTGCTGACAGTCTCCAGTTTCGCTGCCAAGGCGCAATGTGTTTCTCCCGCACCAGCCAGTCCTGCTGATTTGAGCGCGCTTGATGCCAATCCGCAGGGTTTTTTGAGCCGCTTTCCAGACGGCGGCGGCGCGATGGTGTCGGCGGTCCGCAACCTTGCTGTCTCCAGTGACAGCGCTGCGGCTAAGATCATGGCGGTTGCCCCGACGGCTTCGCCCCAGCAGCGCAGCAGCATTGGCACCGGTCTCGGGCAAGCGGCTGCGGCGTGTGTTCAGCGCAATCCGTCTCAGGCCCTGGCGATCCAGCGTGCTATGGCTGCGGCCAACGATCAGGTCGCCATGGCCTCCTATCAGGCGATTACGGGCGATGCGCGCACGGCGGCCATTGCAGCGGGTGGCGCTGGCGCGCCCGGCGGGGGCTTTGGTGGCGGTGGCGGTGGTCCCGGCGGATCGGGCGTCACACCCAACCTGTCGCCGACAGGAACGCCGGGCCAATTTGCGCGCACGACGGGCACATTCGTGACGCCAAATAGCCCGTTTTCCCTGACAACGACAGGCTTGCCGGTAACCACCCGCAGCGCTGTCGCCGCCGCGAGTCCGTGAATGCGACTTGCTGCGCGGACGGGTAAGCGATCCGGCCTGAATGCGGTTCGGACTCGATAACCATGCTGACGCCCAATCCCCAATCGCGGCTGTTCACCCGGCAGGATGATCAGGGTCTCGCTGCGCTGTTTGATCCGATCGCGGCGCTCAACACTGTGCGCCGGCAGTGGCCGGTCATTGCCGCTTGCGCCATCGCCATTCTGGGTTTGGCCATCGGGTACATCCTAACAACGACGCCGCGCTACACGGCCACGGCGTCGATCATGATCGACACGCGCAAGAACCAGATGTTCCAGACGCAGCAGGTGCCCACGGATGCGCCGATGGATTCGTCTGCTGTGGACAGTCAGGTTGAAATTCTGAAATCGGAATCCGTCGCGCTGGCTGTAATCCGCGAACTCAAGCTGCTGGAGGACCCGGAATTCAGCGGTTCCGACGGTTCAAGCCTGGTCGGCACCCTGTTCTCCATTTTTGGCTCTGGTGCGCCTTCACAAACGCAGGCTGAGCGGCGGGCGCTGACACGCTTTGCACGGTCGATCCAGATCAAGCGGGTTGGCCTGAGCTATGTGATCGATATTTCCTTTACGTCCACCGACCGCGCCAAGGCCGCGCTGATCGCCAATGCTATCGGCGAAGCCTACATGACGGGCGAACTCGATGCCCGTTATCAGGCGACACGCCGTGCGAGCCGCTGGTTGCAGGAGCGTATTTCCGAACTGCGCACGCAGGCGAGCGAGGCGGATTCGGCGGTGCAGAAATTCAAGTCCGAGAACAACATCGTCGATACAGGCCGCGGCCTGATGAGTGAGCAGCAGCTCAGCGACGTGAACACGCAACTCGTGACGTCACGCGCTGCCACAGCAGAAGCCAAGGCGCGGCTCGACCGGATCGAGGACATTGCCAATGGCGATGTTCCCGACGCCACTGTGGCGGATGCGCTGCGCAACGAAGTCATCACGCGTTTGCGGGCGCAATTTCTCGATTTGTCGGCGCGCGAGGCAGAATGGTCGGTGCGCTACGGCGCCAATCACAATGCGGTGGCCAATCTGCGTAACCAGATGCGCGAGATCAAACGCTCCATTTCCGATGAGTTGCGCCGCATCGCGCAGACCTACCGGAGCGATTATGAGATCGCCAAGGCGCGGGAGAGTTCACTTGAAACCAGCTTGTCCTCACTGGTCGGACAGGCAGCCCTGACCGGGCAGGCGCAAATCCGGCTGCGTGATCTGGAAAGCTCTGCGCAGACCTACCGCAACCTCTATGACAATTTTCTCCAGCGCTTCATGGAAGCGACGCAGCAGCAATCATTCCCGATCAGTGAGGCGCGCTTTATTACGGCTGCGACGCCACCTCTGAACAAAAGCTGGCCGCGCACCACGCTGATCCTGCCAGCCGCGCTGCTTGCCGGTGTGCTGCTCGGCGTTGCCGCCGCCTTTGGCCGCGAGCGGATGGACAATGTGTTTCGTACCGTTGTCCACGTTGAGGAAGCCACAGGCATCGAGTGCCTGGGCGTGCTGCCCTTTATTACCGATGCTGGCGCGCCGGACTACAAGACGGCGCAACACAAGCAACGCATTTTGTCCGCCGATCTGGGCCTTTACCGCTATGTGGTGAGCGCACCTTTCGCACGCTTTACCGAAACATTGCGCACGGCGAAAATATCTGCCGATACCCGTATTCGCCCGACGGGTGCGCGGGTGATTGGCATTGCCTCGGCGTTGCCCAATGAGGGCAAGACCACTGTGGCGAGCAACTTCGCCCAGATGGTGGCAGATTCCGGCCAGCGGGTGCTGCTGGTTGACAGCGATCTGCGCAACCCGTCGCTGACGCGTGCCCTTGTTGGTCATGCGGAAAGCGGGCTGGTGGATGTGCTCTCAGGGCAGGTCGCGCTGAGCGCGTCGATCTGGCACGATCCTGTGACGAAACTGCACTTCCTGCCGGCTGTCGTCCGTCCAAACTTGTCACATACGGCGGAGTTGATCAGTTCCGAGGCGATGGCCGAGTTCCTCAAGCAATATGCGCGCGATTATGACTACATCATCATTGACCTGCCGCCGATTGCGCCGGTGGTCGATGTGCGCGCCATCTCGCCGCTGGTCGATGGCTTCCTGCTTGTGGTCGAATGGGGCAAGACGAGCCGTGATATCGTTGCAGAAGCGATCACGAATAACCCGGCTGTGCGCCAGCGCGCCGTGGGCATCGTGATCAACAAGGCGGATCGCGTTGCCCTGAAACGCCTCGAAGTTTACAAGGGCCAGCATTACACGCGCTATTACCGCGAGGGTGCCGGCCGTTCGTCGTAAGCCAAGGCGCATCCCATGGTCCGCCTGTTTTTGTACGCTGTCAGTCTGAGCGCTGTGGCATGGGTGGCGTTGGTTTCGACCCATGGCGCCAATCAGGCCCGGCTATCCGAAATTGAACGCAGCCTGCGGTATCGCGAGCCGTTTTCCCCGGCTGTCCTGGAGAGGTTGGGGGGCTCAGTGCAGCCAGCAGGGGGAATCATGGCATGTGATGTGGCGGCCCTCAGGGTGGGTGCCTGGCTGTCCGCAGTTGCGGCTGATCAGTCACTCCGGTCGGGCCATTATCAGCCGTTCGAGCGCCATTTGGACCGCACTGCAGCGATGAGCCAAGCGCTTCTCGGTTGTGCACCGACAGACGGGCTTGGCTGGCTACTCCGGTTTTTCGGCATCCAGCACAAGGAAGGTGTCGGTGCGAAGGCTTTAGAATCGCTGGCGTTTTCCTATCGTGTCGCGCCGCGGGAAGCGTGGCTGTCGGGCATGCGCAACCGCATGGTCATGCCTATGGCCGGATTGCTCCCCGAATCTCTCCGGCTCATTGCTGAGGAGGAATGGACATCCATCGTGCGCGCAGGGCTGTTCGAGGATGCCGCCGCCGCATACGCATTCGCGGCAGCAGACCAACAAAAGCGGCTGGATCAAATGGCTGCAACCGTTGATGCGCTGGAACGGCGGGAACTGGCCGTGCAGATCAGAAAGCTGGATGGTGTGGCGGGTTTTGAACCGGTGCAGGAGCGGGGACGCGCCTTTATCGTGCGCTAGCCTGACAGCTGGCGCGCGGAGAATCAGCCGGATTGATGGTCATTTGCGTTTCGATTAAGGTTAACAAAGCGGTAATCTTGTGCCTCTTGTTGCACATAAAGCATAGTCATCGCTGCGGCTTTGGGCTTTTATGCC
>JBOFFO010000654.1:0-1660 GCA_051648665.1 Beijerinckiaceae bacterium
TACGGCGGCGAAAAGGATGTCGTCTCGCCGGGAATGACCCACAGCACGGCATAGGGAACGGGCGTTGGCGGATAGGCGATGTCGCCATCAGTGATAATGATAGCCGCTGTCACGCGCGGATCGTCGGCGAACGATAAAATCGCGGGTGTCAGGTCGCTGCCGCCATAACCTTTCACCTCATAGTCTGCGAGTTCGGTCGGTGAGAGCATTTCATCGGATGTCACCACCGTATCGCATTGCATGACCCGGATTTCATCGACGCCGGTCGCTTCGCAGAAATCGGCAATCGCGCCGAGCGCCATCGGAATTTCGTCATGCATCGAGGCGCTGGTGTCGAGAATGACATTCAGCATCATGGAATAGCGCTGCCGGCCCGGCATCACCACATCGGTGCGCTCCGCGCCGCGCCGCGAGGCCCGCATGAAGGTGCGCTCGCCCGGCGATACGCCTTCGAGCCAGCGTTGCAGCGCGACCTGCCAGGGCGTGCGGTAAATGCCCCGCAGCGCCCGCACATTCTGCTGCATGCCGCCTTCGCCGGTGCCGCGTCCGCGCAACGCGCCGAGCGCTTTGGCCAGCGCCATGCCTTTGGCCGCGAGATCGCGGATGGCGCGGGCGCGCGCTTTCTGCTCGTCGCTGTCCTCGGGAAACATTTCGCGCTCGCGCTTGTCATCCAGCACATCGCCGCTCTGGCCGTCACCGGCCTGGCGTGCTGCGCCCAGCACCTGTTCGATGGTGATGACTTGCCCTTCCCAGACCTGCGTTTTTGATGCGGCATGGCCGTTGCGGCGCATGTCGAGCACAATTTCTTCCGCCGATTTTTCGCGCGCGCCGGGCATGTCCAGCCCACCGGCGGGAATCGTCTGCACGCCCAGCGCATGCCGCAGCATGTCATTGATGATATAATCGTGGGCATAATTAAATTCGATGTGGCGCGAACCCACCGCGCGCTCATGGGTGCGCAAGGCCAGATGCAGCAATTCATGCGCCAGCACGAAGACGAGATCGCTGTTGGACAGGCGCGCCGTGAAATCCGGGTTGGCGACAAGCCGCCCCGATGCGAACACGCCCATCGTCGGCACGCGGTCATCGAGATTGACCCGCACGGCCGCCGCCAGCCCGGCCAGATGCGGCAGCGGCGCCGTCACCATGCGCAGGCCGCGCTGAATGCGGTTGAGCGTGGCGCGCTCTTTCGCCGAGGCTTGCGGCGCAGCGCTCATGCCGCGACCTTGCGCAACAGGTCATACATGGCTTTTTCGGCACCGAGCGCGCCCCACTTCTCGACCATGTCGGTGAGCACAATGAGCTGATGCTCGTGTGACAGGCTGCGCAGGAAGCGGTTGATGACGCGCGGCGGAAATCCATCCGCCTTGCCGTCGCGCACATATTGCCGAATGCAGTCGAGAATAAACCAGCGCGCGGAATCGCCCTTCGGCAACAGCTCCGGCGCGCGGATATATTTTTCCAGCGATTGCACCGGGCCAATGCTTTCTTCCGCCAAGGCGCAGAACACGGCGGCGTCTTCCGGCGAGAGACGGCCAAAGGCGAGCGCGCGGCGCGTGTCATTGGTCAGCGCGCCAGCCTTGTGCGCGAGGTCGAGCGCGCGCGACAGCAGCGACCAGGCGCGCGGCGTCGAAAACGGCACGGGATCGGCGGGAACAGG
>JBOFFO010000655.1:0-4424 GCA_051648665.1 Beijerinckiaceae bacterium
GCCATCTGGCTGGTGCGGACGGCGGGGGTCGAACCCGCACAGGATTGCTCCCGAGGGATTTTAAGTCCCTTGCGTCTACCAGTTTCGCCACGTCCGCGTGGGCTGGGTGGGTAGCGGCAAGCGCGGCAGTGGGCAATAGGCAGCCGGCACCCGGGGGGTGACCGGATCGCGCTGCTTGACTGCATCTTGCCCGGTGATGATGCCTTGCCCATTGCCGATTTTCCCCTTGCCCTGCCGCCCCGCACCCGTTAAACAGCGCGCACTTGGGGCAGGCGGTTCCGTCAGGGATTCGCCTTGGCCCCTTGTGCCGTTGAATCGTCTGTTGATGATTTCGCGGGCCGGGAAAGGGGTCAGCCGGGAAATTCCGCGCCCAGAACCGGGAATCCTGTCCAAGACTGCAGGCGCCAGGCCTTGATGCCGTCTCCGGGGAGCCGGAGCGTTCGTTTGGGCCGCTTAATCCGTATCCGGTCTGCCGCAAGGCTGACCTGCCGGGCCTGCACAGATGGGTGATGACCAGTTTTACGTCAGCCCGGCGTTCCGGATGACAGAACCGTTCGCACCTACGACCTGGCTTTCTGGCGAGCGCCGCAAGGCGCGCGTCCCGATTGCCCGGGGGCAGGCTTGAACGTCGTCCCGTGGGGATAAGGTTCCGCGCCTCGGCTTGAGGCTCAGGGCCAGACCAGCGGGTCGGCAGGTGCAACCGGCGGACCGGGTTCATCCCATCCGCCAACCGGAGAGAGCCCAAGTGGATCGCGCGGAAAAACGTGATGCCGTATCAGCGCTCAACGACGTCTTTTCAAAGGCGGGCGTTGTCGTTGTGGCCCACTATGCGGGTTTGACGGTCGCCGACATGCAAAAACTTCGTGCGCAAATGCGCGAAGCCGGCGCAACCGTGAAAGTCGCGAAGAACCGCCTCGCCAAGATCGCTCTCGATGGCACAGATGTCGCTTCCATTTCGTCCCTTCTGAAGGGCCCCACGCTGATCGCCTACAGCGATGACGTGGTGTCTGCTCCGAAGGTGGCGGCGGCGTTCGCGAAGGAAAACGAGAAGCTCGTGATCCTTGGCGGCGCGATGGGTGCGACTGCTCTCGATGCGAATGGTGTCAAGGCGCTCGCCACGATGCCGTCGCTGGACGAACTGCGCGCCAAGATCGTCGGCCTGGTCAATGCACCGGCGACGAAGCTGGCCCAGCTCGCCAATGCGCCCGCAGCCAAGCTCGCGCGCGTGTTCGGAGCCTATGCCAAACAGGGCGAAGCGGCGTGAGGCCGTTTCTCACAATCAACCGGACAGAACTGTCATATTAAGGAACTGAACCATGGCTGATCTCGCCAAGATCGTTGAAGACCTGTCGAGCCTGACCGTCCTCGAGGCGGCTGAACTCGCAAAGATGCTGGAAGAGAAGTGGGGCGTCTCCGCCGCCGCTGCTGTGGCTGTTGCGGCCGCGCCGGGTGGCGCTGCGGCTCCGGCTGCTGAAGAAAAGACCGAATTCACGGTCGTGCTTGCCGCCGCTGGCGACAAGAAGATCGAGGTCATCAAGGAAGTCCGTGGCATCACGGGCCTCGGCCTCAAGGAAGCCAAGGACCTCGTCGAAGGCGCGCCGAAGCCGGTCAAGGAAGGCGTTGCCAAGGACGAAGCCGAGAAGATCAAGGCGACCCTCGAGAAGGTCGGCGCCAAGGTCGAACTCAAGTAAGCGTTATGCAGGCTTTTGCCTGCCGATAATGCGCATGGCGGCTCCGGACATCCGGGGCCGCTTCGCCGTCTCAAATGACGGCCCATGGTTTTTCGATGCAGGCGCATCGCGCTGCATCAGGAGGGGTGAAGAGCTTCACCTCTGGCGACGGAACGAGCGAGGATCGGACAGATGGCGCATACCCTCAACGGCCGCAGGCGGATTCGGAAATTCTTCGGGCATATCGGCGATGTCGCCGCGTTGCCGAACCTCATCGAGGTGCAGAAATCCTCCTATGACCAGTTCCTGATGGTCGATGAGCCGAAGGGCGGCCGTCTCGACGAGGGCCTGCAGGGCGTTTTCAAATCGGTGTTCCCGATTTCCGATTTTTCGGGCGCGTCGATGCTCGAATTTGTGAAATACACATTTGAGGCGCCGAAATTCGACGTGGATGAGTGCCGCCAGCGCGGCATCACCTTCGCGGCGCCGCTGAAAGTGACGCTGCGCCTGATCGTGTTCGATATCGATCCCGATACGCAGGCCAAGTCGGTCAAGGACATCAAGGAGCAGGATGTCTATATGGGCGATATGCCGCTCATGACCTCGAACGGCACCTTTATCGTCAACGGCACCGAGCGCGTCATCGTTTCGCAGATGCACCGGTCGCCGGGCGTGTTCTTCGATCACGACAAGGGCAAGACCCATTCCTCGGGCAAGCTGCTGTTCGCTGCGCGCATCATTCCCTACCGCGGTTCATGGCTCGATATCGAGTTCGACGCCAAGGACATCGTTTATGCGCGCATCGACCGGAAGCGCAAAATTCCGGTGACCTCGCTGCTGTTCGCGCTCGGCCTCGATTCTGAGGATATTCTCTCGACCTTCTACCGCACGCTGTCGTTCAAGCGCGCCAAGAAGGGCGATGGCTGGCGCATTCCCTATGATGCGGACCGCATGAAGGGCTACAAGGCCGCCGCCGATCTGATCGACGCCGACACCGGCGAGGTTGTGGTGGAAATGGGCCGCAAGCTCACGGCGCGCGCCGCCAAGCAGCTCGCCGAAAAGGGCCTGAAATTCCTCAAGGCGGCGGATGAGGATCTCATCGGGCAATATATCGCCCGCGATGTCGTCAACATGCAGAACGGTGAAATCTTCGCCGAAGCTGGCGAGGAAATCACGGACAAGCTGCTGAAGGTGTTTGCCGAGGCGAACATCAACGAGTTGCCGATCCTTGACATCGACCATGTCAATGTCGGCCCCTACATCCGCAACACGCTCAATGCCGACAAAAACTCGGCGCGTGAGGAAGCGCTGTTCGATATTTACCGCGTCATGCGTCCGGGCGAACCGCCGACCGTTGATACGGCAGAGGCGATGTTCCAGTCGCTGTTCTTCGATTCCGAGCGTTATGATCTCTCGGCGGTCGGCCGCGTGAAAATGAACATGCGCCTTGATCTCGATGCACCGGATACGCACCGCACCCTGCGCCGCGAGGATATTCTTGCGGTTGTGAAGGCGCTGGTGGAACTGCGCGACGGACGCGGCGAGGTCGATGACATCGACCATCTCGGCAACCGCCGCGTGCGGTCGGTCGGCGAATTGATGGAAAATCAGTATCGCCTCGGCCTGCTGCGCATGGAGCGCGCGATCAAGGAGCGCATGTCCTCGGTCGAGATCGACACGGTGATGCCGCAGGACCTGATCAACGCGAAGCCGGCTGCCGCCGCTGTGCGCGAATTCTTCGGTTCGTCGCAGCTCAGCCAGTTCATGGACCAGACCAACCCGCTGTCGGAAGTCACCCACAAGCGCCGCCTCTCGGCGCTTGGCCCGGGCGGTCTTACACGGGAACGCGCAGGCTTCGAAGTCCGCGACGTGCATCCCACGCATTATGGCCGTATCTGCCCGATTGAAACGCCGGAAGGCCCGAATATCGGCCTGATCAATTCGCTCGCAACCTTCGCACGCGTCAATAAATATGGCTTCATCGAAAGCCCGTACCGCAAGGTGCGCGACGGCAAGGCGACCGACGAGGTGCTGTATCTCTCCGCGATGGAGGAGCAGAAGCACCATGTCGCGCAGGCCGATGCGAAGATGGACAAGAACGGCAAGCTGCTCGACGATCTCGTGGTCTGCCGTCAGGCCGGCGACACGGTGGTCGTGCCGCCGGATCGCGTCGATTACATGGACGTGTCGCCGAAGCAGCTTGTTTCGGTCGCTGCGGCGCTGATCCCGTTCCTTGAGAACGACGACGCGAACCGCGCGCTGATGGGCTCGAACATGCAGCGCCAGGCCGTGCCGCTGGTGCGCGCCGATGCGCCGTTCGTCGGCACCGGCATGGAAGCGGTGGTGGCGCAGGATTCAGGCGCCGCGATTGCAGCGCGCCGTGGCGGCATCGTCGATCAGGTGGATGCGACCCGTATCGTTATCCGCGCGACGGAGGATCTCGATCCAACCAAATCGGGCGTCGATATCTACCGCCTGATGAAATTCCAACGCTCCAACCAGTCCACCTGCATCAACCAGCGTCCGCTGGTGCGTGTCGGGGACGTGCTGAGGAAGGGTGACATCATCGCCGACGGCCCGTCGACGGAGCTTGGCGAACTGGCGCTCGGCCGCAACGTGCTCGTCGCGTTCATGCCGTGGAATGGCTACAATTTCGAAGATTCGATCCTGCTCAACGAGAAGATCGTGAAGGAGGATATTTTCACCTCCATTCACATCGAGGAATTTGAGGTCGCGGCGCGCGACACCAAGCTC
>JBOFFO010000656.1:0-2606 GCA_051648665.1 Beijerinckiaceae bacterium
TTTCCAACACACCCGCCAGCGGGCCACTGGCAGCCTGTGCCGGTAAAACCCTGCCAGCGATTGTCGTGTCTTACCAATCGCGCGCAGGCTATCGTGGCGCGGACCTGGGCGTGTATCGCGTCACCTATCCGGACGGGCAGACAGACATCTACGAAAAGCATTTCACGGTTCGATAATGTTGTGCCAAATCGGCCCACGCCGCGCTGCGGAGTGCCATCATGTCATGTCAGTGCGGTGGCGCACATCGCGGCTGTCGCGCCGGGGATGCAACGCGTGAAGCGCCGTTAAACGGATGCCCATCAGTCAGGACAAGGATCATATTTTCATGCGCAAGCCGATCATGCTCGCCACCGCCATGCTGTGCCTCGCCACGGCCGCTCAGGCGCAGACCTGCGGCCAAAATTTTCAGGTCGAGGGCACGCCAATGCTGTCGGCCGTGAATTACCGGACACACGGGATTTTTCCGGGCGTATCGACAGCCGTGGCTCAGGATCGCGCTAAGCGGGCGATGGTGGCAGAAGGCTTCTCCGGCATACGGCACGATCGTGGCGTTGGCGCGCTGACGGCGGTGCAGGAAACCTCCGGCTCCGGCCGTCCGCAGACTCTGCGTGTCACGGTGCGTAAATCCGGCAGTGGCAGCCGGGTCGATGCCGTCTTCATGGTGCAAATCGGACAAGTCGCGCCGGAAGGGGCAACGCGCGGTGCGCTCTGCCGCATCGTCGAATCCGTTGGCGGCTGAGCGGCATTGACGCAATGGCGCTTTCGCTTCATATGCACGCCATGAACAACAGGGTTGCCATCCGACGCCGTCTTGTCCGCTTTCTGCGGTCGCGATGACGCTTGGCGCTTTGCCACGTTGTTGAAGCCGCGCCCCAGCGCGGCTTTTTTGTTTCTTCCATCTCCCGCCAAAACTGGCGCTCCCTTTTCGGAGACAACGATGCCCAACCAGACCAAGCCTGTCGTGTTCATTGATGGCGAAGCCGGCACCACCGGCCTGCAGATCAAGGACCGCCTTGAGGGAATGACCGATGTTGCTCTGATCAGCATCGACCCGGCGCAGCGCAAGGATCCGGAAGCCCGGCGCGCTATGATGGCCAAGGCCGATTGTGTCATCCTGTGCCTGCATGACGACGCAGCCCGCGAAGCGGTGGCGATGATTGATGCCATGGGCGAGTCCGGCCCCAGGATCATCGACGCCTCGACCGCGCACCGGGTAGCGCCCGGCTGGGTCTATGGCTTTCCAGAACTGAATGACGCGCAGGCGCAGGCCGTGCGTCAGGCGCGCCGGGTTGCCAATCCCGGCTGCTATCCGACCGGCGCCATTGCGCTGGTGCGCCCGCTCGTTGATGCCGGCATCATGGCCAAGGATCATCCGGTGACGATCAACGCCGTCTCTGGTTATTCCGGCGGCGGCCGCACCATGATCGAGGCCTACGAGGCCGGCACAGCTCCGTCTTTCGAGCTGTATGGCCTGAAGCTGCACCACAAGCATGTGCCGGAAATGCAGGCCAATATGGGCCTGACACGGCGGCCGCTGTTCGTGCCGTCCGTCGGCAATTTCCGGCAGGGCATGCTCGTCTCCGTGCCGCTGCATCTGGATATGCTGGCAAAGAAGGTGGGCCGCGCGGACATCGAGGGCGCGCTGGCCGCCCGCTACGATGGCAGCCCGTGGGTGCGCCTCGTGAAAGCGGCGGACGCCGATTTCGGGCCGGACAAACTCGAAGCCGAATCGCTCAACGACACCAATAAGATGGAACTGCGGGTGTTCGGCGATGATTCCGTCGGCCATGCGGTGCTGGTCGCCAAGCTCGACAATCTCGGCAAGGGCGCATCGGGAGCTGCGGTGCAGTCCCTGCGCATGATGTTCGGCCTGCCGCCGCTAGAGGTGGCCTGATCCGGAAACCAGCCTCGCGGATGCGGGAAATCCCGCCTCCGGGGTCTGGACAGGGGAGCAGGCGGACTCTATACGCCTGCCTGTTCGTCGGCTGATGGCGTTTCACGCTCATCCAGCCAGGCAGACCATGCCCAGGTAGCTCAGTTGGTAGAGCATGCGACTGAAAATCGCAGTGTCGGTGGTTCGATTCCGCCCCTGGGCACCATCCATTTTTCCTAATTATATCAATGACTTAGTGTAATTGTATAGTCCTGAAACGTCCGGGGCTTGGCGGTGATCGCTCTGAAAAGCCATTCTCACAAGGTGGGGAAATACACCATTTTGACCGCTAAATTCGGGGCCATTTCTGGGGCCTAGAACCGGAATATGTCACTTTTTCCGCCGAACCTGATGAGAACAGGTTCGCACTTCAACAGACCGCTGCGCACGAATGCTCAAGGTCTTCCCGCTGGCCAAGAGACCACACCTGCTCGGCATGGTCCGCCATGGGATACGACAACTTTGGCGCCAGAAACGAAATGGCAGAGTCCTTCTAGTCCCGTTGGAAACGAGACTTAAGGACACACAAGGGAGCAACATGCGGTTTTTGGCTTGCACCGCCACACGGCAGCCAGCAGGGCATGTAGATCCGCGTTGGTTGTCTAGCGGCCCTGCATCGCCCGGCCTCAATTCCGTCACCACCAGACGGGATTCGTCCAGGCACGGCGTCCTT
>JBOFFO010000657.1:0-2802 GCA_051648665.1 Beijerinckiaceae bacterium
CCTCCGCCAAGCAGTGTGGTCATGCCAGCCATCAAGGCATCTTCAGCCTGTTGCGGACAGATGAAGTGGATGTGGCTGTCAAATCCGCCGGCGGTGATAATTTTTCCTTCGCCCGCGATGATGTCGGTGCCAGGTCCGATAATGATGTCTATGCCCTGCTGAATATCCGGGTTGCCAGCCTTTCCGATTTTCTCGATCCTGCCGTCACGGATGGATATATCAGCCTTCACGACACCCCAGTGATCGAGAATGACCGCGTTGGTGATCACGGTGTCAGCCGCGCCTTCTGCATTTGTGATCTGACTTTGGCCCATGCCATCGCGAATGACCTTGCCGCCGCCGAACTTCACCTCTTCGCCATAGATGGTGAAATCCTTTTCGATCCGGATCAGAAGATCTGTATCTGCCAGGCGGATACGGTCGCCCACTGTCGGCCCAAACATGCTGGCGTAAACGGTGCGGGAGATCGGCGTCGCCATATTCGTCACTCCATGACACGATCAGAGTTTGCCCATGATGCTTTGACGGAAGCCATAGACATGGCGGCGACCGCCCAGTGGAATAAGCTGCACAGAGCGGGTCTGGCCCGGTTCAAACCGGATGGCGGTGCCAGCAGGAATATCGAGCCGCATGCCGCGGGTATGTTCACGGGTGAAACGCAATGCCGGATTGGTCTCGAAGAAATGATAATGGCTGCCCACCTGAATGGGCCGGTCGCCAGTGTTGGCAACTTCAATGATCATGACCTCGCGGCCTTCATTGAGAATGATTTCGCCTGCCGCTGGCAGAATTTCACCCGGTGTCATTGGCTCGTCTTTCAGCTCATAATCACAAGGCCAGCGGCGGCGATTCCGACGCCTATACTGCGCGTCATCCATGCCGACGTGATACGTTCTGCTGTGTAGCCGATAACAAGACCGGCAACATGGAGCAGGGATGTTGACAGGGAGAAGCTGACAGCAAAAGGCAATGGCGAGCCTTGTATCTCCAAGCCATGGGCGAAGCCATGCGCCGCGCCGGCCAATGCGATAACCGCAGCGCACCAAATGAAGGGCGCGGACAGACGAAAAGTAATGGCACCACCCAAAAGGATGAGGCTGGACGCAATCATGAATTCTAGCATGGGGATGACGATATTCGTCTGCGCCAGGCCAAAGCCGCACAACATAGCTGCGACAAAGGAGGTTGGCCAAAGCCATGCGGCTGAACCGCCACGGATGGCGGCCCATAGCCCAACGGCCACCATTGCCAACATATGGTCCGGGCCAGTCATCGGATGGGTGAAGCCGGCCTGCCAGCCACTGCCGTAACCAGTGTGGCCCCAGGCAGAGGTTGCCATCACCAATGTTCCCAAACATGTTGTCAGCGTTACAGAGGCTGCTTTGCGGCTGCTCACGGCTTAATTTCCTTTCCTCGTGTCGCGTGGCTGGCGGCAATTTGCCAACCTTTCTCAGTGCGAACATAAAATGCTGTCCAGTGCACTGCATAAACCTTGCCATCTGCGAGAGATTTGATCGGGCTGGTGCCTGTCATGATCGCGGCCCATCCACCAGCATGAACGGCAGTCGACAGATCGGTTGCCGGCGCTGTTTCAATCACGGGATCGCCCGCCATGAGGGAAACGATACGTGCATCGCGGCCATCCATCTTCGCCGACGTGTGGATATGCGTGAATTTTTCCGCATACATGGTGCGCAGCGCCGCTGCATCCTTGCGCGCTACGGTTTCGATGAGCGTCTTGCGAAAGTGCATGATGTCTTCCGCGACATCCTGATCGCCCTGCACTGACAGCTGCGCGGGAGGATGGGCAAGCGCTGGTGCGCCTGCTGCCATGACTACCGCGAGAATGACGGCCTGCAATCCTGAATGCCGCTGACTTGATGGCCGCGCCATGAGCCGCTCCTTGTCTGATTTTACCGAACCGGATTATGAACGGTTACGAGTTTCGTACCATCGGGAAATGTCGCTTCGATTTGAACGTCGTGGATCATTTCTGCAATGCCGTCCATGACCTGTGAGCGGTTGATAACATGTGCACCGGCCTGCATCAGATCGGACACGCTGCGCCCGTCGCGCGCGCCTTCGACCACGAAGTCTGAGATCAGAGCGATTGCTTCGGGATAGTTGAGTTTGATGCCGCGTTCGAGCCTGCGGCGCGCTACGATTGCGGCCATTGCGACAAGCAGTTTGTCTTTTTCCCGTGGCGTCAAATTCATTGTATCGGCTCCATCATTCCATCAGCATTGCCAGACCCGTGGCAGAGCGCGGTTGAGCAGGCCATATGTTACGGTCGCGACCCACCGGCGTAAGCGCGCCGGATCGGTGTCGGCACTACGAGCAAGCAGCATGCCGTTCCATGTGCTCACGCCGTTGGCGGGGCCTGAGCTTTCCGTCGCCGTGCGAATGCGATCACCCATCGCCTCTGCCTCAGGCGCGACAAACAGAATGGTCGCTGTGGAGCGCATGCCATCAAGCACGGCTGGCCGATTGATGCGTGTCATCACATGGCCGTCGATACGCACATCCTCGGCAAACACCAGACGGCCCTGCCGTCTGACGCGCCAGCGGTCATGCAGCAGGCCATGGTCTGGCAATTCTCCAGCAGCGATGCGACCGAAAATGACGGTTTCAGCCAGCAGCAGCGTTGAATTTGAGGCGAGATCAGCATGAAAACAGCGATTCAAACGCGCGCCTGAAAAAAGTATGGTCTCCTGTGGCAGCCATGCCAGCCGGGCATCTGCTTCAATCTGCGCGGTTACTTCGACCTGACAATCGAGACCGGAAGAGCGATAAATTTTTTCT
>JBOFFO010000658.1:0-2743 GCA_051648665.1 Beijerinckiaceae bacterium
CTGTGCAGCAAGGCGGCGTTGATGGCGCGCTTGTCCTCCAGCGTCATGCCGCCAGCCGGCAAGGTCATCAGCGACGAGCCACCGCCAGAAATCAGGGCGATCACGAGATCATCCGCCGTCAGCCCCTGAACCGCCGCCAGAATGGTGCGGGCAGCCGCCAGAGAGTTGTCATCGGGCTTGGGGTGGGACGCTTCCATGATGCGAATACGGCCCGCAGGCACCGCGTGGCCATAACGCGTGACCACGACGCCGGAGAGGGTGACGTCGGGCCACGCCGCATCAAGCGCAGCCGCCATCGCAGCGGACGCTTTGCCGGCGCCGACAACGATACAGCGGCCTTTCGGCTTGTCTGGCAGGTGGCGTGCCACTGCCGGTCCCGGTGCAGCAGAGGCCACGGCTGCATCGAACACAGCGCGCAGCGCGAGGCGCACCTGCTCGTCCTTCATCGCCATCATGAATCTTTCATCAATCGCTTGAAGCCTATGGCCCTTCGCCAATCTTTCAAGACCTTGCGTTCATGCCTTCCAGCGCGCATGCCGTCCAGAGAGCAAGCGTTTCTGGTCGGTCATGCGCCTTCTTATCCTTGGATATGGCTACACAGCGCGCCGCTTCGTGCAGGCCTATGGCTCAGCCTTTACTGCGGTCGCGGCGACAGGGCGCAGCGAAGACACTTTGGCGCGGATTGCGGCTGATGTGCTGAAGCCGGTTCCAATCGCGGATGGATGCGGTGCGGATTTCGCTGCGGAAGCGCAAGCGGCCGATGTCATCCTCGCTACAGCGCCGCCAGATGCAGCGGGCGATCCGTTTCTGGCCGCCATAACAGACGCGCTGGACGTGCGTAAAACCGGGCCTGTGATTGTCTATCTCTCCACGGTTGGAGTCTATGGCGATCAGCAAGGCCGGTGGGTGGATGAGATGACACCGGCCAAGACAGAAACAGCGCGCAGCCGTTACCGGCTGGGGGCGGAACAGGGGTGGCAGGCGCTCGGCCAAGCCATCGCTTCGCCTGTAGCAGTTTTGCGTCTCGCTGGCATTTATGGGCCGGAGCGCAGCGCGCTCGATCACATCCGCGCCGGAACTGCGCGGCGCATTATCAAGCCCGGCCAGGTTTTCAACCGCATCCATGTGGATGATATCGCGCACGCGGTGATGGCCTGCGTGCGCCGCCGTGCGGATGGCGTCTGGAATATCGCTGACGATGAACCGTCGCCGCCGCAGGACGTGATCGCTTATGCGGCAGCATTGCTTGGCGTGCCGCCGCCGCCAGACATCCATTTTGATACGGCGACGTTCTCGCCCATGGCGCGCGAGTTCTACAGCGAGCGCAAGCGGATTTCGAATGCGGCTGCGAAGGGGCAATTGGGCTGGCGGCCCGTACATCGCAATTATCGCGCCGGGCTGTCTGCCATTTTTGCCAATGGACAATAATGCGGCTGCTCATCTGTTTGTGCGGTGCAATAACTTTTTTCAGCCTGCGCACCATCTCGTGAACGGATGCTGCGATGACAGCACGGCTTGCTTGGCTAAACTCGCGCCAGCCTTTGCCGGGGAGAGATCAACATGGCGCGCCTCATGATCAATGGAACCGCTCGTGATATTGATGTTCCGCCCGATACGCCTTTGCTTTGGGCCATCCGCGAGCATGTGGGACTAACAGGCACAAAATATGGCTGCGGCATTGCACAGTGCGGTGCGTGCACGGTGCATATTGATGGCGAGGCGGTGCGCTCCTGCGCTGTTACCGTTGGCTCGGTCGGCGCCAATCAGAAAATCGTCACCATCGAAGGGCTTTCGCCTGATACGACGCATCCGGTTCAGAAAGCATGGCTCGAACTCGATGTCCCGCAATGCGGCTACTGCCAGTCCGGCATGATCATGGCCGCTGCGGCGCTGCTGGCAAAGACTCCGAAGCCGACCGATGCGGATATTGATGCAGCAATGACCAATATCTGCCGCTGCGGGACGTATAACCGGGTGCGCGCGGGCATCAAGCTCGCCGCCGGCGTTTGAGGGAGGATGCGATGAACCAGATGGTCAATCTTTCCCGCCGCACATTTCTCCAGACAACGGCGGCTGCTGCCGGATCGTTCAGCCTTGGCTTCGCCGTGCCATTCGGTGCGCAGGCACAGGGCATGGCGCCGGAGGTCAATGCCTGGGTCGTCATCAAGCCGGATGATACGGTGGTCATCCGCATTGCGCGCTCCGAGATGGGGCAGGGCACGCTGACCGGGCTCGCGCAACTCGTGGCCGAAGAACTCGGCTGCGACTGGAACAAGGTGACGTGGGAATATCCGACGCCGGGGCAGAATGTGGCGCGCAACCGGGTGTGGCGGAATTTTTCCACCGGCGGCTCGCGCGGCATCCGCGAAAGCGAACAATATGTGCGCGAGGGCGGCGCGGCGGCGCGCATGATGCTGGTGCAGGCGGCTGCCAACGCATGGAATGTGCCGGCGGCCGAATGCAAGGTCGAAAAGGGCGTGATTTCGCATGCCTCAGGCCGGTCAACCACCTATGGAAAAGTGGCGGAAGCGGCGGCGAAAATTGAACCGCCGAAGCAGGTGACGCTGAAAAATCCCAAGGACTGGACGATTGCGGGCAAACCGCTGAAGCGGCTCGACACAGTCGACAAGCTCAATGGCAAGCAAGTCTACGGCGCGGATTTGAAATTGCCGGGCATGCTCAATGCGGCGATCAAGGATTGCCCGGTGTTCGGCGGCAAGCTCGTCAGCTTTGACGCGGCCAA
>JBOFFO010000659.1:0-2351 GCA_051648665.1 Beijerinckiaceae bacterium
AGCGCCTTGCAGGTGGGAATGAACAGCGGAATGATGACGAGAATGATCGTCGTCGCATCCAAGAGGCAGCCGAGGACAAGAAACAGCACGTTGATGGCGAGCAGGAACGCAAGCGGCGAAATATTCAGCCCTTGCATCATACTCGACACCTGTGCCGGGATATTCTCTGCAGCCACGATATAATTGAAAATCAGCGATGCGCCGATGACGAGGCCGACGGATGCGGTGGCACGTGCGCTTTCGTTGAACACGCCGTAAAGCGTGTTGAAGCTGACGGCACGGTAGAAGAAGGTCGCGAGCAAAAGGGCGTAGAAAGCCGCAATGGCCGCAGCTTCCGTGGGTGTTGTCGCGCCGCCATAAATGCCGAACAGCAGGATGATTGGCATCAGCAGCGCCGGGAACGCGCGCACGGTCAGGCGCGGCAATTCGCGGCGCGGCACCGGCTCTTCCAGCGGCACATTCTCCTTGCGCGCCATGCGCGCGTTCAGCAGCATCAGCGCAATGCCCATCATCACGCCCGGAACAAAACCGCCGAGAAAAAGATAGCCAATCGATGTGTCTGAGACGAGCGCATACATCACCATCGGAATCGATGGCGGAATAATCGGCCCGATGGTCGAGGCCGCCGCCGTAATCGCCGCTGCATAGCCGGGTGAATAACGGTTATCCTTGCGCATCATCTCGATGATGATTTTGCCAAGCCCCACCGCATCGGCGACCGCCGAGCCGGACATGCCGGCAAAAATCATATTGGCAACGACGTTGACGTGGCCGAGGCCGCCGCGAAACCGCCCGACCAACGCCAGACAGAATTTCAACAAGCGTTCAGAAATCGTGCCGGCATTCATGATATTGGCGGCGACGATAAACAACGGAATGGCCAGCAGCAGGAAGCTGTCATACAGCCCCTGAATCATCTGCTCCGCTGCAAGCCCGACATCCTGACCTTTCAGAATGAGATACAGGATCGACGACGCGATCATCGCCAGCGCAATAGGCGCGCCAATGCCAGCCAGCGCAAACAGCGCGATGATGCACCAGAAAAAGGCAGCGCTCACAGGCTTTCCTCCTTTTCCAGCGTCGAAAGGGAATCGCCGCGCGCCAGCCTGTAAGCTCTCAGCGCATAATGGATGATCGTGCCAATGAGAAACAGCATGTAGACAAAGAAAATCCAGTTCATCGGTATGCCAAGAATATCCGATGACCGGATGCCCTTGAACGAGATGAAGCTCCAGGTCGCTGGTGCTGAAAACAGGAAGATGACGGCAAACGCGACAGCCACGATCAATGACATGATGCGCCGCGCTTTTTCGCTGCCCATATTGTAGAGCACGTCGAATTTGACGTGATCCTTGTCTTCCAGCAGGAACGCTGCGCCCCAGAACACCAGCCACAGCCAGCAGATCAGAATGACCTCATGCGTCCATTCCGTCGGCGCATTGAAGACATAGCGCGTCGCAATCTGGATGATGAAAGAGGCAAACATGGCAGCGGTCAACGCCACCATCACATCCTCGGCCCGCCGGTAGAAAAAATGCAGGATGCCGCGCATCGCCCGCCCCCTTGTGCGCCGCCTGTCCGGCGCCGCCTTCGACCGTCAGATCGAAAAAGGCGGGGCACTTTTGCCCCGCCCGATTGTGTCACTTGATGGCGTTGATCTTGTCGACCATGCCAGCCGGCCAGTCCTTGGCGAATTTGGATGCGAGATATTCCTTCTGCACCTGCGTGCGGAAAGCTTCCAGATTCGGCGTGTAAACCTTCAGGCCTTTTTCCTTCATGAAGGCTTCAAGGTCGCTTTCCAGCTTGAGCTGGTTCTGCCGGCCGAATTCGCAGGCATCATCCGCTGCCTGTTGCAGCGTTGCCTGATTGTCCTTGGACAGGCCGTCGAACACCTTCTTGGAAATGGTCAGATAATTCTGATCGACGAGATGCGCCGTCAGCACGATCTGCTTGGTGACCTCGAAGAATTTCGAGTCGCGCACCGTCGGCAGCGGATTGTCCTGCCCGTCGATCGCACCGGTCTGCAACGCGGTGTAGATTTCGGTGAAGGCCATCGGCAGCGGGTTGGCGCCGAGCGCCTTGCCAAGGAACAGCCAGGCTTCCGTGCCCGGCATGCGCAGCTTCACGCCGGCGAGATCGGCAGGCGTCTTGATTTCCTTGTCCGTGCGCAGGTTCACATGGCGCTTGCCGAGATACATCACGCACAACAGCTTGACGTTGAGCTTGTCTTCCGCCTGCTTTTTCAGGTCGTTCATAATGTCGGAAGCAAACACATTCTTTTGGGGCTCGGCATCGCGCTGCAGATAACCGGCGGTGAAAATCGAATAGCCGGGGATAATGGTGGACAGCTC
>JBOFFO010000660.1:0-2508 GCA_051648665.1 Beijerinckiaceae bacterium
ATCAGCATTCGCCGTTACCGTTGCGGATGCGCTGCCGGCCGCTGTGCCGGTGTCCGATGATCAAATCCGCAGCGACTTTTTGGCTGAGCGCGCCGCTGATGCAGGTGTGGAGCAGGAGAGCGGCTGGGGTGAGGAGACGCTCGTTGAGCCGGGTGCTGCGGCAGGCGCGATTCCATCGGACAGCCCCTCCCAAAAGGATTATCCGGAGGCTGATGCCCCGTTAGCCGGACCTGACAGCCCGACGATTGAACATGTGCAGGCCAGTTCAGCCAAGCCATCCGGACGGTTGAAAAAAAGCACAACCCGGACAGGGCTAGCCATGCCGGCGGCACAACGGATGCGGCGGATGGCGCCCTATGCAGCATTCGCCGCTTGCCTTGTCGCGGTTTGCGCGGTGTCCGTGCGTGAACCACTGGCGCGGGCTGCGCCCTGGACGGGCCGGCTGTTTGCCGCCATCGGTCTGCCGGTGGCGGATAGCCCGGTGCAGATTCTCAATGTCCGCTCGGAAATCGCCAAGCTCGATGCGTCCGATGTGCTGATCGTCGAAGGCGAGCTGGCCAATCGTGGCGGACGCATGGCAACGGTTCCCGCCATCCGTATCGCGGTGCGCGACGCCAGTGGCACGGAGGTTTATCACTGGACAGCGGATGTGCTGAAGCCGGTGTTGCAGGGCGGTGAAAGCAGCCAGTTCCGCGCCCGACTTGCATCGCCGCCCTCGAACGGGCGTAGTGTGGCCGTCCGGTTTGGCGAGGCGCGCACTGATTCGAAGGATCAGCCGGCTGCCCGCAAATCCTGATCCGCGCGCGCCTGTTCCTGCGCGGCGCAGGGCTGCTACAACCAGACACCAAATTTAATCGCCGTTTCCCCTGGAGGCGGAGCAGGGGCGCATTTTCCCGCAGGATGGCGGAGCGGTGCGCACCATCAAGGTCTGGAATTTGCCGATGCCGTCGCGCCCGTCGATCCGTGTTCTTTTCGATGAAAAAACCATTGCTACCCGTATTGAAGCGATGGCGAGAGAGATTGCGGCGACGCAGCCGAAGGATTTGCTGGTGGTCGCGGTGCTAAAAGGCAGCTTCATGTTTGCGGCCGATCTCATCCGCGCGCTGCATCGCTCCGGTCTCGAACCGCATGTGGAATTCACGCATCTGTCGAGCTATCGCACGGCGACGGTTTCATCGGGACAGGTGACAATTCTGAAGGATGTGGATTCCGATGTGCGCGAGCGTGATGTGCTGCTTGTCGATGACATTCTGGAATCAGGCCGTACACTCGCCTTCGCCAAGGATTTGCTGATGGCGCGCGGCGCACGCAAGGTGGAAAGCTGCGTACTGCTGGAAAAGCCGGGCAAGCGCGCGGTCAGCATCAGCGCGGATTACACCGGTTTTGTCTGCCCTGATTTGTTTGTCGTCGGTTTTGGCATGGATGTCGCGCATGCCTACCGGCAGTTGCCATTCGTCGGCGTGGTCGAACACAAGGCGGATGAAAATCAGGGCGAATTGTCGCTGACGTCCTGATGCGGGTGTGATGACGCAAAACAGGCGGGCCTCGTGATGACCATTCTCATTGTCGACGATGAAGAGCCGGTGCGCGAATTTGTCCGCCGTGCGCTGGAGATGGACGGGCACAAGACGGAAACGGCGGCGGATGGCGCGGAGGCGCTCGATATTCTGACCGCGCGTGACGGCGCTTTCGATCTGCTGCTCACCGATATTAAAATGCCGCTGATGGACGGCATTGCCCTGGCGCTGGCGGCGGCGCGCGATTTTCCGGATCTGAAAATCATGCTCATGACCGGCTTTGCCGACCAGCGCGAGCGGGCGCGCAATCTCGATGCGCTGGTGCGCGACGTGCTGGTCAAGCCGTTTTCACTGGCGGAATTGCGCGCGCGGGTGAAAGCCGTGCTGGCGGCTGATTGACCGGCGCAAGCCGCCGCATCAGACTCCCGATCGTGGACGGATTGTCGGAACACCCCATCGCGCGCTTCGCCATCGCGCTGGCGATCGGCCTGATTGTCGGCGTGGAGCGCGGCTGGCGCGAGCGCGACCAGCAACCGGGCCAGCGCACGGCGGGCGTGCGCACCTTCACCCTGATCGGCTGTCTCGGCGCGGTCGCCGGCGCGCTGGCTCTGGCGCTGAACAGCGGCGCCGTGCTGGGCCTCGCCTTCATTGCCTTCGCCGGCGTGTTCGGCTGGTTCAAGATGCACGAGGCGCAGCACGATCATGATTTTTCCGTCACCGGCGCCGTCACGGGTCTGCTGGTGTTCGCGCTCGGCGCGATGTGCGTCGTCGGCGATGCGCAGAATGCAGCGGCCATGGGCGTCGCGGTTGCCGGCATTCTGGCGAGCCGGGAAACGGTGCATGGCTGGATCGCGCAATTGTCCTGGGCGGAATTGCGCTCCGCGCTGCTGCTGCTGGCGATGAGCGTCATCGTGCTGCCGGTGCTGCCGAACCATCCGGTGTCATGGCTGGCCGGCGTCAATCCGCGCGAGATCTGGCTGTTCACGGTGCT
>JBOFFO010000661.1:0-2309 GCA_051648665.1 Beijerinckiaceae bacterium
CTTTGAAAATCCGCAGCAGATGCTGCGTTACATCAGCGGCGCGATGCTGATGGGCTTCGGCGGCGTTCTCGCGCTCGGTTGCTCCATGGGGCAGGGGTTGGCCGGATTTTCGACCCTGTCGATCCTCTCGCTGACAGCCATCGCCGCGATCACCGTAGGCATGGTCGCCGGCCTGCGCTTGGTAGACCGGGTCGGCGTCAACGCCGGTTCCGACATCCGCGCCGATGAACTGTTGCTGGCCGCAAAGGCCCAGTAACAAGGCACGGCGACAACGCGCCAATCATTCAACCGCACGGAGAACGCGTGGCGCTTTTATTGCGCCACGTTTTTTATTCAGAACGCCGCTTCAAGCATGCGGGCGTAATCTGCTTCTGTAGCCAAGCGCGCATTCGTTGCGTGTGTATGATCAAGCATCGCTGCTTTCGCAATCGCGGGCAGCACCTGACGCGGAACGCCCATTTCTGATAGTGTTTTCGGCATGCCTATCCGCGCATTGAACTGTGCGATGAAGGCAGGCACATCGGCATCTGCGCCCCCCTTGTATGGACGGCCGTGTGGAATGCCTGTTGGCCGTTGCCATTTTCTTCGCCGGCACGATCAGCGCGACCATCGCAGCTTATGTTTTTCTGAGCCTTTTCGGGCGCGGATCAAGTTTGGACCCGCGTGCAAAACATCACCGGAATGCGCCGCTCCATGGTTGTGCGGTTACTCCGCTGCTTGATTGAGCGGCGTCTTGTTAAGGCCTGATTTTGAATGGGGCGTACGCCCGCCTTCGATCGGGAATGCCACCATGAGGCCCGGAGAGCGTTCACGCACAATCAAGGCCGATCCATATTCGGCCAGCGTGTCAGAGACGATTGCAAGCCCGAGACCGGTGGACTGATCGCCCGTGCGGCCAAAATGCACCCCGCGGCGCATGATGGTGTGATGATTGTGCTCTGGTACACCGGGACCATCATCGCAAATGCACAGCGAAAGGCGGCCGTCGATCCGTTCGACGCTGACCTCTACGGCGCTGCGTGCCCACTTCCTTGCATTATCGAGCAGATTGCCGACAATTTCAGCGAAATCCGACGTTTCAATTGCAGCATGAACAGTATCAGGCACGGTAACATGCCACTGGATTCGTGCCTCGCCATCCACCCGCTGCATAACATCGATCAGCCGCTCCAATATGGGCCGCACGGTCGTACGCATGCCGGCCGCATCGATGGCGCCATGAGTGCGTGCCCGCGCCAGTTCACGTTCAACATGCGCCCGCATCGCAGCGCATTGCTCGCGCAGCAGGGTTGCGGTGGCCGTCTGTCCGGACCGTTCGAGCCGGCTGGCCTCGCGTGAAAGAATGGTAAGTGGTGTTTTCAGGCCATGCGCCAGAATGCCGGCGCGATCACGCGCTTTGCGCACGAGGTTATCCTGCCGATTGAGCAAGGTATTCAGGTCGTCTACGAGCGGCGCGACTTCATTGGGAAACGCGCCGTTCAGGCGCTGCGCACGTCCCTCGCGCACTGCATTGAGACTGGCGCGCAGCGTTTTCAACGGCCTTAGACCAAACCGCATTTGCAACCACGCGCCTCCAACCAGCAGCAGCGCCAGCAGCGCGAGGATTTTTGCGACATCAACAGAAAACGCGCTGCGCACATTTTTTACGTCATTATGATCGAGCGCGACGGCCAATTGAAAATGCCGTGTGTCCGGTCCGCTTTGCAGACTTACTGTGCGTTCGACAACATAGAGCTCTTCCTTGTTAGGACCGTCTATCTCAAACGCCTTGGCGTTTTTCACTTGCATATCGATCGCGCGTGTATCGAGCACTTCGTCCCAAAGCGAACGCGATCGCAGATGGTGCGTGTCGCCTTCGCTGATCTGCCAGTAGGCGCCGCCATAAGGCACCTGATAGCGCGGATCTGCCAGATCATGGTTGAGAGACGGCATGCCATCCGCATTGAGCCTGAAGGCCTTTGCCAATTCGAGCGCCCGGATATCAAGATCATGGGCGACCCGTTTTAGCACATGTTGCTCGAATATTACGATCAGAGCGCCACCAGCAGCAGCGAGCGTCACGACAATCGTTAGTGCCGCCAGAACCAGCAAGCGTTTGCGCAGGGAACCGCCGGTCATGAGCATTATCCTCCGATCACATAGCCATGCCCGCGTCGGGTGGCGATTGTGTCGATGCCGACCTTGCGGCGCACCCGGCCAACGAGAACTTCAAGGGCGTTGCTGTCCGGCTCGCGCGGGCCGCCATAGATGTGATCGATCAATTCTCCCTGCGAAATGGCCCGGCCTTGATTATGCACGAGATAGCGCAA
>JBOFFO010000662.1:0-7398 GCA_051648665.1 Beijerinckiaceae bacterium
AACGAAAGGGATTGATCAGGGTGCGATTGGATTTGCCCGGTTTGCAGGCGTTTCTGGCGATTGCAGAGCGCGGCAGTTTCGTCGCTGCGGCCTCGCATCTGAACCTGTCGCAGACGGCGCTGAGCCACCGAATCCGCAAGCTGGAGGAATTGCTTGGCGTCACGTTGCTGGCGCGCACGACACGCAGCGTGGCGCTGACGCCTGCCGGCATTGAATTGCTCCCGAAAGCGCGGCGGCTCGTGGAGGAGATGAGCGCAGCGTTCGAGGGGCTGCGGCGTCAGGCCCAGCAGTCGGAACGGCATATCGCCATCGGCTGCCTGCCCACCATCGCAATCACCTGCATGCCGACGATCCTGTCCGCCTTCCGTGCCCATTATCCTGATACCGTGGTCCGTGTGCATGATAATTCGGCGGCAGAAATCGCCGACAAGGTGCAAAATGGCGACGCGGCGTTCGGCATCACCATTGTCGCCGCTAACCGCGCCGCGCTTGAACTCACGCCGCTGGTGAAAGAGCCTTTCATTCTGTTGTGCCCCAAAGGTGCCCCATTGAGTGACCGGTCGAGCCTGACCTGGTCGCAGATCAAGGGGTTGCCGCTGGTGCGGATCAGTGCGGAAACGGGCAACCGCATCCTGATCGATGATGCGCTGGGCCGGCGCAAGGACATGCTCTCCTGGCAGTATGAAGTGCAGCGGGTGACAACGGCCGTGAGCCTTGTGCGTGCGGGTGTTGGCTATGCGGTTGTGCCACAACTGGCGGTCGATGCTTCCATCGACCGGGCCGTGACGGCGGTGCCGCTGCGCGCACCGGCCGTCACACGCACCCTTGGCGTCGTGACGCGGCAAAACGCGCCAGTATCCGGCGCAGCAGCGCTGCTGCTTGATATGACGCGCCGGGTGCTGCTCGAGACCGTGCGTGGCACCGGGCGGACGCACGCCAAACGTTGATGCACAGGATTCATCAATCCTGCTGATTATTTCATTTGTTCGCTGATTACAGATCGCGCATCCTGCTGCCCGTCCGGCAAGGGTGGGGCAAAGGCGGGGCAGGTGCAGCGCATGACCGCGAATGTGCAGAGTTTTGCATTCATCGGCTTTGGCGAAGTCGGGCAAACCTTCGCGCGCGGGTTCCTGGCACAGGATGGGCTGCGCATCACGGCCTATGATATTTTATTTGGCACGCCATCTGGTGACAGGCTGGTTCAGGCCGCGTCTCAGATCGGCGTCACCGCCGCCAGCAACGCCGCGCAGGCTGCGCGGGACGCCGACATTGTCATTTCGGCAGTGACCGCATCACAGGCGGAAGCGGTTGCAGTGCAGGCGGCCAGTTATCTCAAGGCGGGGCAGATTTTTCTCGATATCAATTCTGCCGCGCCTGCGACGAAGCAAAGAGCGGCGCAGCATGTACAGGCAGCCGGCGCGCATTATGTCGAGGGTGCGGTGATGGCGCCGGTGCTGAAGCCGGGATTGCAGGTTCCGATTCTGGCAGGCGGGCCGGAGGCGGCGGCGGTGGCTGAAAGACTGAACAGGCTGGGCATGAATCTCACCCCTGTCGCGGTCGCACATGGCAAGGCCTCGGCGATGAAGCTGTGCCGCAGCATCATGATCAAGGGGCTTGAGGCGCTGATGGTCGATTGCGCGGCTGCCTCCGAACGCTGGGATGTCAAAGCCGAGGTCTTTGCCAGCCTTGCGGAAACATTTCCGTCCATCGACTGGCACGCGCTGGCGGACAACATGCGGGAGCGGGTGGCGACGCATGGGGTGCGGCGCTCTGCGGAAATGCATGAGGCCGGGGACATGCTGACAGCGCTGGGACTGGATGGGGCTCTTGCGCATGCGGTGGCGGACGCGCAACTTCGCGGCGCGCGCAACAAAGCACCAACCAGGGAGAATATGCCATGACCATCAGCCGCCGGATTGTGTTGGCCAGCGGGGCCGCACTGGCCCTGCCAACAGTGTTGCGCACCCCCGCCGCTGCGCAAAGCGCGGAGCCGGTCCGCATCGGCATGATCGCGCCTTTGACCGGACCATTTACGGCAACCGGCCGCATGATGGAGCAGGGCGCGCGGCTTTATATGAGCCGGGCCGGGGACACGGTGGCGGGCCGTAAAATCCAGCTTACGGTGCGCGACGATACCGGCGTGGCCGATGTTACCAAACGCATCGCGCAGGACATGGTCGTCAATGACAAGGTGCATATTTTCGCCGGTTTTGGCCTGACACCGCTGGCGCTGGCGACCGCGCCGATTGCGACGGAAGTAAAGGTGCCGCAGATCGTGATGATGGCCGCCACGCCGATTGTCACCGAGCGTTCGCCCTTTATCGTGCGCCCTGCCTTCACCACGCAGCAATCGACGGTGCCGCTGGCGCAATGGGCCTTGCGCAATAAAATCGGCAAGGTGGTCACGCTCGTTTCGGATTACGCGCCGGGCGTCGATACGGAAAAAGCCTTTGTCGATACGTTCAAAGCTGGTGGCGGCACGGTGCTGGAATCCCTGCGCGTGCCTTTACCGAACCGCGATTTCGCGCCGTTCCTGCAACGGGCGGCGGATGCTAAGCCCGATGCGCTGTTCGTTTTTGTGCCGGCAGGCATCGGTGCAACGCTGATCAAACAATATGTCGAGCGCGGCCTCGACAAGGCGGGAATCAAACTCATCGGGGAAGGCAGTGTCACCGAAGACGATATTCTGACCAAAATGGATGACACGGTGCTCGGCATGGTGACCTCGCACCATTATTCCGCCTCGCACGACAGCCCGGAAAACAAGTCCTTCGTCGCCGATTTTCGCAAGGCCTACAACACACGGCCAAACCTCATCGCTGTGCATGGCTTTGACGGCATGCATATCATTTACGAAGCGCTGAAAAAGACCAATGGCAATACGGATGGAGAAGCGCTGGTCGCGGCGATGAAGGGTCTGAGCTGGGCCAGCCCTCGTGGGCCTGTGACCGTTGATCCCGAGACACGGGAATTGATCCAGAACATCTATATCCGCCGGGTTGAGCGCATCAACGGTGAATTGTGGAACACCGAATTTGAGACGGTGCCGCAGGTCAAGGACCCGTCGAAAATCAAGTCGTAGGATAGCAAGAGTCAATGCCGAAGCCGTTTTACCGCGCCGACCAGGTCGGCAGTCTGCTCCGCCCGCCCGCCTTGATGGCGGCGCGGGAGGCGCATGCGGCTGGGACTTTGACGGCGGAGGCCTTGCGTGCTGCCGAGGATACCGCCATTGCCGATGTGGTCCGCCAGCAGGAAGCGTGCGGATTTGCCGTTGTCACGGACGGGGAATTCCGGCGCGAAAACTGGTGGATCGATTTCGTGCGCAAGGTTGGCGGCGTGCGGATCGCGAAAGGTCTTGGCGGCAGCTTCAAACGCGGCAGCGATCATGATTTTCGTTATGTGCCGCTCAATGTTCTCACCGAGACGACGCTGTCGCGGCCCTCGGCCATTCTCGTCGAGGATTACCGTTCACTTGCTGGCATGACGAAGCGGGCGGCGAAAATCACCATGCCGTCACCCAGCCGGATGCATTTTCATGGCGGGCGTGAGGCTGTTTCCAAACTCGCCTATCCCGATATGGAAGCCTTTTTTGCGGATATTGCCAAACTCTATCAGGCCGAGATTGCGGCGCTTGAGGAGGCAGGCTGCCGCTTGATCCAGATCGATGACCCCTTGCTGACCTATTTCATTTCCGATGACATGCGGGTTGAAATTATTTCGCATGGCGAGGATCCGGATGAACGGTTGAGGCGCTATGTGGCGCTGATCAATGCCTGCATCGCGCAGCGCAGGGCGGATACGCGCATCGGCATACATCTCTGCCGGGGCAATTCGCGATCAGGCTGGATGACCGAAGGCGGCTATGAGCGCATTGCCGAGATTGCCTTTGGCGGCCTTGCGGTGGACAGCTTCTATCTTGAATTTGACGATGCGCGGTCAGGCGGTTTTGAACCGTTGCGCTTTATTCCGGCGCATGCGCATGTGGTACTGGGGTTGGTGACAACCAAGTTTCCAGAGCTTGAAACGATGGACGCCTTACGCCGCCGCGTGGATGAAGCCAGTGCGTTCGTGCCGTTGGAACGGCTTGGGCTTTCGCCCCAATGCGGCTTTGCATCGACAGTGGAAGGCAACCTCATTTCGCCAGAGGTGCAATGGGCAAAGCTGACGCGGGTCATCGAGGCGGCCCGCGCAATCTGGGGGACGGCATGAGACTTTCTCGCCGCGCTTTCAGTGCCGCCTTGCTTGCAGCGCCTGCTGTCGCGCGTGCGCAATCGGCCTGGCCTTCACAAGTCATCCGCTTTGTTGTGCCTTTTACGCCCGGCGGGAGCACGGACTTGCTGGCGCGCGTGCTGGGCCAGAAGCTCGAGCCGGTGCTGAAGCAGTCCATCATCATTGAAAACCGTCCCGGCGCGGGCGGCTCGACGGCAGCTGGCGCTGTGGCGCGTGGTGACGCCGATGGGCACACATTTTTAATGGGCCATATCGGCACGCTGGCCTTTAACCCATCGCTCTATGCGACATTGCCGTATGATCCTGTCGCCGATTTCGCGCCAGTGGCGCTCGTCGCATCGGTGCCAAACATTCTCACCGTCAATGCTGCGCTGCCAGTCGATAATTTTGCCGCGTTTGTTGCCTATGCCAAGGCCAACCCGCGTAAGCTGAATTATGGTTCCGGCGGCGTCGGCAGCGCAGCGCATGTGGCTGGCGCCTATTTGGGATTTGCTGCCGGTTATGAGGCTGTGCATGTGCCTTATCGTGGCACGGGGCCGATGATCAATGATCTTGTCGCGGGCACCATCCAGTTTACACTGACCGGTGGCCCGGCGGTGCTGCCGCTCGCCGCCGGCGGCAAGCTGCGCACGCTGGCGGTGTCGAGCAAGATGCGTGTGCCTTTTGCGCCGGAACTGCCAACCATAGCGGAGTCCGGCCTGCCGCAGTTTGATGCTGTGCAATGGTATGGTCTGGTGGCGCCGACCAGAACACCGCGCCCTATTGTCGAGCGCATGAACCGCGAAATTAATGCGCTGATGGATACGTCGGAGATTGCGCGCAATTTGCAGAATGACGGCGCGCTTGCAGTCAAAACGACGCCGGAAGCCTTTGCCGCGCATATCGCCTCGGAAATTCAGGTTTGGCGTGATGTGATCAAACGCGCCAACATCACGGCGGGGGCTGGCTGATGCCGCAAATTGCCATTCCCTGCATGATGATGCGCGGCGGCACATCGAAAGGCGCCTATTTTCTGGCGCAGGATTTGCCCGGAGAAGCGGAAGCGCGCGACCGCGTCCTGCTTGCCGTGATGGGGTCGCCTGACGCACGGCAGATTGATGGCCTCGGTGGTGCGCACCCGCTGACAAGTAAGGTCGCGATCGTTTCGCGATCAACCTTGCCCGATTGCGATATTGATTTTTTGTTTGCGCAGGTCGGCGTTGACAAGCCGATGGTCGATACGACGCCGAATTGCGGCAATATCCTTGCTGGCGTTGCGCCTTTCGCCCTTGAGCGGGGACTGGTGAAGGCCCAGGCGCGCACTACACGCGTCACCGTGCGCACTCTCAACACGGGAACGATCGCGGCGCTGACCGTGCAGACACCTGGGGGCGTGGTTGAATATGAGGGATCTGCGCGGATTGATGGAGCGCCGGGAACCGCAGCGCCGATCAGCATTGAGTTTCTTGATGCTGAAGGCTCGGTTTGCGGCGCGCTTTTGCCGACGGGCCATGTTGTTGATGTCATTGATGGCGTGCCCTGCACGCTGATTGACAATGGCATGCCGGTCATCGTGCTCAAAGCGGCTGATGTTGGTCGTACCGGGTACGAATCGCGTGACCAACTCAATGCGGATCAGGCGCTGAAGGCGCGGCTGGAACGCATCCGCTGCGCCGCAGGGCCGCTCATGAATCTCGGTGATGTCAGTGGTAAAGTTGTGCCAAAAATTGCGTTGGTTGCGCCGCCGCAGGCCGGCGGACATATCTGCACCCGCAGTTTTATTCCACATGAGTGCCATGCCTCCATTGGCGTTTTCGCCGCTGTAACCGTTGCAACCGCTGCCGTGCTGCCGGGGTCTCCTGCGGCGGATGTGGCGCAGATTCCGTCTGGGTGCATGCGAGCGCTCAGCGTTGAACATCCCACGGGGGAATTTACGGTTACGCTGACTGTTGGCGGCACGGAGGCGGTGCCTGTCATCGAGCGGGCAGGGTTGCTGCGCACGGCGCGCCTGCTTTTCGATGGTAAGGCCTATATTCCGGCGCATGCGGCCGGCGGGCGTGCGAGATTTCATGAGGCGGCAGAATGACGGCGAAGCAAAAATCGGGATTGGTGATCACGGCGCATCCCGGCGATTTTGTCTGGCGGGCGGGCGGTGCGATTGCACTGCATGCGGCGCAGGGATTGCGCGTCAGAATCCTGTGCCTGTCCTATGGTGAGCGCGGTGAGAGCCAGTTTGCATGGAAGCAGGCTGGCGTGAAAATGGCCGATGTGAAAGCGCAACGGCGTGACGAGGCAGAGCGCGCCGCGGCGATTCTTGGCGCCGAGATCGAGTTCATGGATGCGGGAGATTATCCGCTGCGCACGACGGAATCGATGCTCGACCGCGCCATCGACATTTTCCATGAATTGTCGCCTTCGTTCGTGCTGACGCACGCGCTGGAAGACCCGTATAATGTCGATCATCCAGAAGCCACGCGGTTTGCGCAGGAGGCTCGCATCATCGCGCAGGCTGCCGGTCATAAGCCGGATCCCGCACGCGCCTATGCGGCGCCGCCCGTCTTCCTGTTCGAGCCGCACCAGCCTGAACAGTGCAATTTCAAACCCAATGTTATCCTGAATATCGATGACGTGTGGGACAAGAAGCGTGCGGCTTTTGAAGTGCTCGCGGCGCAAAAGCATCTGTGGGAGTATTATACGCGCGTGGCGCTCAATCGTGGCATGCAGGGCGGGCGCAATTCTGGCCGCCCCATGACCTATGGCGAAGCCTATCAACGGTTGTTTCCTGAAGCGCTGGAGCGTCTGGCATGAAACCTGTCGTGGTCCGTTCGAAAAGGCGCGCGGCACAGGCCGATATGGATACGCTGGCGCGCCTTGGCGTTTCGACGGCGCACGAGGCCCTGGGGCGCAGTGGTTTGATGAAGCCCTATATGCGGCCGATTTATTCCGGCGCGCAGATTGCTGGCAGCGCAGTGACCGTGCTGGCACAGCCTGGCGACAACTGGATGATCCATGTGGCGATCGAGCAGGTGATGCCGGGCGATGTTCTTGTTGTGGCATGCACAGCGGATAACACGGATGGGATGTTTGGGGATTTGCTCGCGACCTCGCTCAAGGCGCGCGGCGGCGTCGGTCTCGTGATTGATGCGGGTGTGCGTGACGTGCGCACGTTAACCGAGATGCACATGCCCG
>JBOFFO010000663.1:0-1816 GCA_051648665.1 Beijerinckiaceae bacterium
CGCTTTTGTCTCACGCCAGTTCGCTGCGCTCACGGCTCCGACGGGGCGGCCTGCTTGGCCGGCGGGCGTTCGCCCTTGCGGGCCCTGCGGGCCCGGCGCTTTTGTCTCACGGCCCGTTCGCTTCGCTCACCGCATCCGCGCGGGGCTCGCGTGCGCCCGTTTTACCGCCCCCGCCAGACCGGCGGGCGCTTTTCGACAAACGCGCGCTGGCCTTCGATGGCGTCTTCGCTGGCCAGCATGCGCGCCGCGGCCGGATAGTCGGCCGCAAGGGCGGCGCGCAGATCGGGCATGGCGAGGCTGTCGCGCATCACCTGCTTCGAGGCTTCGAGCGCCAGCGGCGCATTGGCGATGATCATGGCGGCGAGGCTGCGGACATGATCCTGTAATTGCGCCGCCGGAACCACGCCATTGATCAGGCCGATGCTGACGGCTTCCTGCGCACTGATGCGGCGGCTGGTCAGCACCAGCTCCATCGCCTGTTTCAGCGGCAGATGGCGCGCGAGCCGCTGCAGGCCGCCGCCGCCCAGCGCCGCCAGCCCGACACGGGGCTCGGGCAGGGAGAATGTTGCGTGGTCTGCCGCATAGGCGAGGTCGCATGCGATGACGAGTTCCGCCCCGCCGCCGAGCGCGAGGCCATTGACCGCGGCAATGACAGGCTTGAGCAGATCGAAGCGATTGCAAAGGCCGCCATAGCCCGACGCCGGGTAATCATCGGCATTGGTCTGCGCGCGCGCCTTGATGTCGCTGCCGGCGCAGAATGCCTTGTCTCCCGTCGCTGTGAGAATGGCGACGCGCAACGTTGAATCATCGCGATAGAGATTCAACGCCGCATCAAGTTCGCGGTGCGCGGGCGGATCGAGCGCATTCAGCACATGGGGGCGGTCAATCGCGATCCAGAGCAGGGCATCCTCACGGGTGAGTGTGATGCGCTCGAAAGACTGCATATCCGCGCTCCTCAATAGGTGGTGCGGCCGCCGCTGAGATCGAACGTGAAGCCGGTCGTGAACGTGCAATCCGGGCCGACAATGAAAGATACAAGGCCGCCGACTTCCGGGATTTGCAGAAAGCGGCCCATCGGAATTTTGGCCTTCATCGCGGCAATATGCTCTGGCGTCATTTCCTTCATCAGATCGGTCTCCGCCATGGCTGGCGCGATGGCGTTGACGGTGACCCCATCGGTGGCGAGTTCCTTCGCCAAGGCCTTCGTGAAAGCGATAACGCCGCCCTTTGCGGCTGAATAGGCGGAGATAAAAGGCACGCCATCCTTGCCCGCCATCGATGCGATATTGACAATGCGGCCGCGCCCGCGCGCACGCATGTGCGGCACAGCGGCGCGGCAACCATAAAAAACGCCGTCGAGATTGATGGCGAGCACGCGCCGCCATGCCTCTTCAGGATAATCCCATGCCGGCACAACAGGGCCGTTGATGCCGGCATTGTTGACGAGAATATCAATGGCGCCAGCTTTTGCGACGGCGGCGGCAAAGGCCGCATCGACCTGCGCCTTGTCCGACACATCGACGCGCTGCGTCAGCAACGGCGAAAATCCTGCCGCTTCCGCATTAAAGCTGTCGAATTGCATATCCCACAGAATGATGCGCGCGCCTTCGCGTGCCAGCCGCTGCGCGATGCCAAGTCCGATGCCGCGCGCGCCGCCGGTGATAATCGCGGTTTGTCCATTAAGGGGAGTGTGCATGGTGAACCGAGGTCAGGCGGCGGACATGCCGCCAAGGAAAAGCTGCGCCACGCGCGGATCGTGCAGCACACTCTGCGCATGATCGAAAATGCGGGTCTGCCCCAATTCCAGCACCAGCCC
>JBOFFO010000664.1:0-1763 GCA_051648665.1 Beijerinckiaceae bacterium
CGATATTTTTTGCAGTAAAAGTACCGCTGATTTTAATGTCTGCGGCATGGGTGGCGGGCGCGGCAAGAAGGCCGATCAGGACAGTCAGCAAACATTTCAGGCCGCGCATGGTTGGAATTCAGCTCATCACCACATTGACCGCACTCTCCGGCAAATCCTTGCCGAAGGCGCGCTGATAAAATTCCGCCACCAGTGCGCGTTCCAGCTCGTCGCACTTGTTCAAAAATGTGACGCGGAAGGCGAAGCCGATATCCTTGAAGATATCGGCATTTTCCGCCCAGGTGATGACGGTGCGCGGTGACATGACGGTCGATAAATCGCCATTGATGAAGGCGTTGCGGGTCATGTCGGCAACGCGCACCATTTTCGAGACGATGTCCTTGCCGTCCGGTGTCTTCTGATAATGCTTGGCTTTCGCCAGCACGATCGCCGCTTCCTTGTCGTGCGGCAGATAATTCAGCACGGTGATGAGGGACCAGCGGTCCATCTGCGCCTGATTGATCTGCTGCGTGCCGTGATAGAGGCCCGATGTGTCGCCCAGCCCGATGGTGTTGGCTGTGGCAAACAGCCGGAAGGCGGGGTGAGGGCGGATGACGCGGCTCTGGTCGAGCAGGGTCAGGCGGCCTGAACTTTCGAGCACGCGCTGGATGACGAACATCACATCGGGGCGGCCGGCATCATATTCGTCGAACACCAGCGCAATGTTGTTCTGGTAAGCCCAGGGCAGAATGCCATCCTTGAATTCGGTGACCTGCTTGCCATCCTTCAGGACAATGGCGTCCTTGCCGACGAGATCGACGCGGCTGACATGGCTGTCGAGATTGACACGCACACAGGGCCAGTTCAGGCGCGCCGCAACCTGCTCGATGTGGGTGGATTTGCCGGTGCCGTGATAGCCCGAGACCATGACGCGGCGGTTGTGGGCAAAGCCCGCCAGAATGGCCAGCGTGGTGTCGCGGTCAAAGAGGTAGTCGGGATCGAGATCAGGCACCTGCTCACCGGCTTTGGAATAGGCCGGCACTTCCAGATCGGAATCGATGCCAAAAGTTTTGCGGACAGACACTTTCGTATCCGGCAAGTTTGTGACGGTGCCGGTTGTCTGGGTTGCGACGGAAGCCATGGGTCCTCACTGCATTGCGGCCCGGAGTTCACTCCGGGAAGCCGATCCTTCGCCCGCTCGCAAGCAGCCGATTCCGGCCAACTCTCCACTCATATGCCAGAGGTGAAGCACAGCGCAAACATCTTCGCCGCATGGGAGCCATCAAATCACGTGATAGGCGGCTGGCAGCAGCGCCGGCTGGCTCGCCTATGGCTTAGCTTAGCCGAGGGTGCGCAAGGCGGCACGAAGCTGATCGGCTGTCTTGAGCGTCAGCTCGGCATCCAGTGCCGCATGTTCGCTGCACCAGACCGGAATGGCCTGGGTGAGCAGCTCACGGCCCGCGCCGGTCAGCAACAGCCGCCGCGCCCGGCGGTCCTTCGCATCCGGCGTGACGATCACGAGGCCGCGCCGCTCCAGCGCCTTCAGGGCGGCTGTCAGCGTTGTGCGGTCCATGGCGAGAAATTGGGCGAGCTGGCCGAGCGTGGGCGGCTGCGGCGCATTGAGCGCCATCATCAGGGAAAACTGGCCGTTGGTGATGGCAAAGGGCTGGAAGGCCTTGTCAAACCGCCGCGCCAATGTGCGCGCCGCCCGCTGGGTGGCCAGACACAGGCAGGTGTCACGCACCTGATGCACAACGGAGAGAGGAATGGCATTCATGACAACC